>CAZYFW010000089.1:0-6045 GCA_964646685.1 uncultured Thermoplasmatales archaeon | reverse complement strand
TAATCCTATAGAGTAAAAGTCCAAACCTCCGGTTCGCTAGGCAAATCTTCTTTTTCAATATCTATTTCATTTCCAACTTTAAGAACTTTATATTTATTTTTTTCTAAAAAGGAATCTATCCCTGCAATTGGAAGAGATAAACCTCCAATTTTATAGTGCATTGGGACAATTATCTTAGGTTTTATCATGTTTATAACATTCCAAGCTTGCCTGCCATCCACCGTAAAAGTTCCACCTATTGGTAAAAATAAAATATCCACATCGCCTATTTTTTGAACAGCATCATCGTCAAGCTCATGGCCCAAATCTCCAAGGTGACAAAACTTTATTTCATCCATAGTAAATTTATACATTATATTTTTACCACGCTTTGCCCCCTTACATTCGTCATGAAATGATTTGACGCCCCTTATTTCGACATTCGAAATATTTCTTTTTCGTTCATCTGTTACAATTTTAGAACCATCTTTTTCTACAGATTTCACACTGTTATGATCATAATGATCATGGGAAACCAAAATAATATCTCCCATTACACTTGGTGCAGGAATTCCAATAGATTTTCCATCGTGTGGGTCAGTTACTAGCGTCACATCGTTTGTAATTTCAAAGCATGCATGGCCATGCCATCGAATTTGCAGCATATTTTTTCCTCCCCTGTAGTTCGTACTAATCACAAAATGATTATAAAAAATTATGGCCGCAGTCTACCAAGTTTTATGTAATCTATTGCTTTCCCGTCGATTCTTGTAAATATAATTTCTTTATTTACAGAATGGGCAAGCCTAACTGCCCTACTAATCTCCGCCCATGTGCTTGTAAATCTCTTATCAACAACATGAATGAGATATTCTGCATGTGTTTCATCCGGTTGTTTGGTATAGGCACGAAAATGGGCACCAAATTTAAACCCAGTTTTTGCAATCAATCCGCGTTTCTTTAGATCTCCAAAAACAGTCATTCTTGACTTTATATCAGGTTGAGATCGTTTGATAAGTTGAGTAAATGCATTTGTAGAAAGTTGTTTTCCATCACTACATTGTACGTCAATTAAATTCTTTTCCATCAGATATAATGCTTCTACTAGCGATAACTGCAATCCACTGCCAAATGGTTTGCCAAAAAATTCTTTTTCTAACAGGTTTTTAGCTTGCCGCTCATCAAATATCACGACTCTATTTTCTAAAAGAATGCCGGTTGATTTTGAAAAGCTATGTTTTTTTATGGTACCTTTAATGTTGATGCCATCTACATCATAGTAAGTGATATCCCCTTCTTCGTCAACAATGGCAAACCAGAGAGCGTTCCTATTCTTTTTTGCAATATTGACGAGTTTTTTTATTTCATCAATTGTTATGTTATCTCTCTCAGAAAATACGGAAATGAAACAAGGTTTTTCTTTATTAGAGTTGAAAAAATCGATATTCTTGTGTTCTTTATTGAGTTGGACAGCATGCCCTCGTTTTCTAACGTCTCTAAAAACCAGATATTTGATTTCAAAATGAGGAATGTGATTTGCTGCCATAGTAACGAGGGCTTGAAAGTCTATTTTTTTACCCTCTTCAAAGATGTCAATTTTCCCTTCACCAAGTAAAAATGCACCTTCAAGCAGATTCAATTGCAATTTGTTATCTGCAATGGTTCTGCCGAAATTGCTTTTACTATACAAGCGACCAACATCACGTGATCTCGAAACAACAATATGTTTGCCTACAAGTTCTCCAGATATTTGCATTATATAGAGCACCTTTTCTATCCTATTTGTTTCTTTTGTAATAATCCTTTATGCTTTTTGGGATTTGTTTATCGGGGAAAAACTGATTTTGTTTTTTGTAATAGTCCTCAACCCATTTTTCCTTCTGAGGTCTAGCTGGTTTTTTCTTTTCTTTTTTACCAGATAGGCTACTAATAATTAATCCTAGTCCCAAACCGGCAATTCCTCCAAGAACCAACCCACCTATGGTACCAATAATTGCAAAGTAAATAAGATTGATTGAAGATCGAAATCTAGGTGTAGTTACTTCAGGTATCCCTACATATCTCGAAGAAACCTCTCCAGACGAGAAATTTGTAATACTAATGGCACCAGCGATAAGATTGCTATATTTGTAATACATAAGTGCACTACTAAATGAAGATTCATTCTCCAAACTCTGCCCATATTCATAATAACCAATAGCAAGCACAGGCTCAAGACCAAGATTAATACTTTGTGTTATACTAACACCCGCGTTTTCTCGTGCTCTCTGTATTCTCCCTTCAATATCATTATCAATTGTTTCAAGGGCAAGGTTTGCTTGAGTTAAAGCCTCAAGCGCATCAAATAAGGCTGCAGCAGGATAATTTCTTTGCATTTCCTCTCTGGCTGCGTCTAGCAAATTTTCTGCAGAGACAATATAGCTAGATGTTTTTTCTAATTCTTGAAGAATGAGACTGGAATATATTGTAGCCTGTTGAGTGTCTTCGATGTATTCTGTGGCCAAATTCTCTATTTGGCTTGCACTAATTTCTCCAGAGTCATTGAAATACGTAGAAATTTCAATCCACCATCCAACGCTGTTGCTCCTTTCTATCGCTCTTGCAAGATCATACAAGGCTCCCAAAGGATCTGCTTGATATTCAGTGCTTGCATCAGATAAAAACGAATACGCCTCGGATGCTCGCTTCTGAGCTGCACCGACGCATTGTAAAGAGACCACCCCCTCTATTTCTGCATTTTTAGCCTTTTCACTCTCCCTTTCAAAAACTTCAGCCACTTTGTCAATTAAATCGATGATGTATTGGTCACCATCGTCCGCATCAAAATATTCGCAAGAGTAGACAACAAAACGCGAATCAATCAGTGAATTGAACGATTTACTAGTACTAGAATAATATAGGCCTTGATCATACCAGTTCTGGGAGCCATCTAAGAAATACTCCGCATCTGAAAGAATATTGCCTATTTGCTCCTTGAAGTACAAGGGATAAATATTTGGTATGGATGAATTTGCGAGCAGGCTACTTGCATTTTCGTATAGGTTGTCGGCTCTATTTAGCAGTGTTGTTGCTAATGGCTTCATTGCATTGATGTAGCCTTCTGTTGTAATATTTCCGTCTGTTTCTATTTGTGTAAAATTAAATCCTGTAAAATATTTGAGAGCATCGTTCACATCTTCAATTTCGACAACGTCCATGCCATAGTTATCTTCTGCATATTCATACACACTGCGTGTTTCCTGTCTCGTCGTAATCCTTGACCAAGTACCATCTCCCATTCTCTCGATTATCGTTTCAGTGTAAGTTCCCTGCCCACTAGGAATCAAAAAACGGGTGGCACCAACTGAATGTGCCGCGTCGATTTTTTGCGGTATCCCTCCAATAGGGCCAACACTTCCGTCAGGATTGATCATCCCAGTCATCACAGTCCAGTTGTTGATGTCCCATCTCTCAAGCAACGCTATAGTGGCAACGGTCATGACAGCACCAGCAGACGGACCACCAATTACTGGAGCAGACGTTCTCACTACAAAGAAATAATCGTAATTAGAAGGATCTTCGGTACAATTATCATCATTTTTTACAATATTACTAGCAACTTTTACAGCAAGACGTGCAGACCCTTGCATATCAATTTGCGTAAGTGGCAAAGTATCAACAAATACTCTACCACTTCCATTTTGAATGGTAACTGTTATTGTAGAAATTACGCCAACATATCCTGCATCTGTCTGCGCTACAGCAGGAGCATAAACTGTTACATTGCGGTAGCTCAGTACCTCCTCTGATTCATAGATTTGACCAGGATTTACAGAAACTGTTGTGAATGTAAGCCATGAGGAGCAGATCAATAACAAGCTTAATGCAATCATGAAGACCTTTTTTGACATAAGATTTCCCCGATATGAATTGGGTTTAATAAAAGAACAGATACTAAAAACTTACCCCGCAACAATTATGGCGATAACAAAGCCATAATATCATAAATAAATGAAAAGGCATACGAGTAATGCATGAATAGCAATACATATGTTGAAAACACTACAGATTTTTGTAGGAAGTTGAACATAGATTTAGTAAAGAATGTTTTTGTTTTTGATGAACTCTCTTCTACTAATATTAAAGCGAAGGAGCTTGCACGACACGGAGAACAGAAAGGAACAATCGTAATATCTAAGGTACAAACAAAAGGTAGAGGGAGATTTGATAGAAAATGGGAATCACCAGAGGGCGGACTCTATTTTTCTATCATTCTAAGACCGCAGGTAGAGCCAGATAAAACAACATTACTCACTTTAATTGCAGCCATATCTATCTGTGAGGTCATCAACTCTCTTTATGATATTTCCTCTACTGTAAAATGGCCAAATGATGTAAGAATAAACGGAAAAAAAGTGGCAGGTATATTACTAGAATCAGAATCAAATGGAAACAAATTAGACTTTGTTATTTTAGGTATAGGCGTCAATTTAAATATACATATAAATCAACTCTCACCAGAATTAAAATCCACTTCTACTTCAATATCTCACGAGTTCAACCGATTTGTTGATCACTACGCATTTCTCAAGCACCTTCTTTTAACATTGGACAAATATTATGCAGTATTTCTCAATCATGATATCAATTCAATTTTGAGTGAATGGAAAAAACACTCAGATACGCTAGATAAAAACGTAAGAATTGTAACATCATCTGATGAGATAGTTGGAAAAGCATCTGATATTGATGAATCTGGATTCTTAATTGTTATTGCTGATTCGGGCGAACATAAAAAGGTTACTAGTGGGGATTGTTTTTATATTGAGTAAAAAAGAAAAAAGAGAAGATATTATCTTCTGATAAGACCTAGCGATGAAAGTTCTTTTGATAGTTTGTCAACAGCTAGTGACACATCTTCTACCTTGCGTGCACCGGTACAAACAATTTTTCCAGATCCAAAAAGCAACATTGCTACCTTCGGTTCTTTAATGCGATAGACTAGGCCAGGGAATTGTTCTGGCTCATACTCTACATTTTCCAATCCGAGACCCATGGCAACTTCATTAAGATTCAACTCAGAGTTTAAATCAGATATTGCGACGATATTTTGAATTACAATATCAAGATTTTTGTAGACATCGACATCTAGTTTCTTCAGTTTCTCTGAGATAATGTTGACAGTCTTTCGCACGTCTTCAATATTCTTTGCACCAGTACAATTGGCCTTTCCACTCCTAAAAAGAAGTGTAGCCGTCTTCGGATTTTTTAATCTGTAAACCAATCCTGGAAATTGTTCTGGTTCGTATTCTGCTTCTTCTAACGATTGTGCGATGACATCTAGGTCCAACTTATCTGCAAAAGACGTCGACGCGACAATATTCTCTACTATTACTTCTGGCATATGTTTTCCTCCTGTTTTTATAAAACTCCTAGCGATGAAAGTTTTTCTTTCATCAAATCAATGGCACTGGATACATCTACCATATTTTTCGCTCCAGTGCACACAATTTTCCCAGAGCTAAAGATAAGTAAGACCGCACCAAAATCGTCCATTCTATAGATTAGGCCAGGGAATTGTTCTGGTTCATACTCTATATTATACAATAGAAGACCTTTGGCCACTGTACTTAAATGCAGTTCTTTTTTAAGATCTGCAGATGCAACAATATTCTGTGTCTTTACCTCAGGTTTTTTATAAACAGAGGTACCAACACTAGATATTTTTTTGATTAACTTTTTTATCGCAGAGTTCACATCTTCCAAAGTCTTTGCTCCAGTACAAATAACCTTTCCACTGGAAAAGAGCAGGATAGCTGTTTTCGGCACATCAAAATGTAAAATTAATCCAGGAAAATCCTCTGGATTGTACTTTACATCTGGAATATTATCAGCCAATTGTTGAATGTTCAACTCATCTGCAATTTGAGTTGAAGCGACAATATTCTCAATGTTGATGCCTGTCATAATAAATCCAGCCTTCCCTCCCTGAAGTATATAAAGGGCCTTTATAAAGATTTCTTTCAAAAAATCGTGGTTGTCAACTTAGCACCTCGTAAAGTGATACATTGATACAAAACAGTTAAT
>CAZYFW010000088.1:3432-6051 GCA_964646685.1 uncultured Thermoplasmatales archaeon | reverse complement strand
CATTTCAATGGAAATCACTTGATTACATCAAAGTACTTCGGAAATATTCTCCTTGCTGTTGATCCAGGAGGATAACAATATGGCTTTTTCTTATGTTTTAGAACGATTTGATTAGTGTACACTAGGTTAACATCTTGTTTTTAGTTTGATTTTTACTTAATTTTTTCAAAAAATAATGAAAAATTACTTATTCTAATCCTTGTTATTGGCCCAAAATAGCATTCCAACCACGTTTTTCTGGTTCTTGGTTGGTACTTTCGGAACTACTGCTTTAGGCAAAATGTTTATATAGAAGTGTTAATATACCATTGCTACTCTTAGAGTATATTTATAAGGAGGCAAAAGAAAATTATGATGAGTGGACAACAACAGCCTATATTCATATTGAGAGAAGGCACAAAAAGAGAAAGAGGCAAAGGAGCGCAAAGCAACAATATAATGGCAGCAAGAGCAATATCTGACGCAGTGAAATCAACACTAGGTCCAAAAGGAATGGACAAAATGCTTGTTGATTCAATGGGAGATGTTGTAATCACAAACGATGGAGCAACGATTTTGAAAGAAATAGATGTAGAACATCCTGCGGCTAAAATGATTGTAGAAGTTGCAAAAAGCCAGGATGAAGAATGTGGTGATGGAACAACTAGTGCAGTCGTTCTCACTGGTGAGCTTTTAAAATATGCTGGCGAACTACTTGAACAAAATATTCATCCAACAGTTATCTGCGGTGGATATAAACTTGCAGCAAACAAAGCAAAAGAAACCCTAAACAAGCTATCAATCAATATTAAATCAGGTGATAAAAAAATACTTAAAAACATTGCAATGACATCAATGGCTAGCAAAGGTGCTAGTGCAGAAAAAACCATTCTTGCGGATGTTGTTGTAGAAGCAGTAACAAGTATTGCTGAAAAAGTCGGTGGAAAAACTATAGTTGATTTAGATAACATTCAAATCCAAAAGAAACAAGGTGGCGGAATAGCTAACACAGAGATTATACAAGGCATTATACTTGATAAAGAACGAGTTCATGAGGGAATGCCAAAAACCGTTAAAAACGCAAAAATTGCTCTTATTGATTCAGCTCTTGAAGTTAAAAAAACAGAAGTAGATGCAAGAATTCAAATAAACGATCCAACACAACTTCAAGCATTCCTCGACGAAGAAGAAGGAATGATTAAAAAGATGGTTGACAAAGTCAAAAAAAGCGGTACAACTGTTCTTGTTTGTCAAAAAGGAATTGATGATATTGCTCAGCACTATCTCGCAAAAGATGGAATTTATTCAGTTAGACGTGCAAAGAAAAGCGATATGGAAAAACTTGCCAAAGCAACTGGTGCAAAGATTATAGGAAACCTTGATGGTTTAACCAGCAAAGACCTCGGATTTGCAGGAAACGTCGAAGAGAAAAAAATAGGAGATGACAAAATGACATTTGTCACAGGCTGCAAAAATCCAAAAGCAGTATCCATTCTTATACGTGGCACAACTGAACATGTAATAGACGAACTTGAACGTGGTCTACACGATGCACTTAGCGTTGTTGCCGTAGCAATTGAAGACGGAAAAATGACTGCTGGCGGTGGAGCTGCAGCAATAGCTATATCAATGGCTCTTCGTGACTATGCACCAAGTGTTGGTGGCAGAGAACAAATGGCAATTGAAGCATTCGCTAATGCAATTGAAGTCATACCGAAGACATTATCTGAAAACGCTGGACTTGATCCAATTGATATGATGCTTGAAATTAGAAATGCACATAACAAAGGGAAAAAATACGCAGGTATTAACGTCTTTAGTGGAAAAGTAGATGACATGTTGAAAAACAATGTTATTGAACCACTACGTGTAAGCATGCAAGAAATTGAAGCATCTAGTGAAGCTGCCACAATGATTCTTAGAATCGATGATGTAATCGCATCAAAAGGCGGCGGAGCACCACCAGGTATGCCACCAGGCGGTATGGGTGGAATGCCTCCAGGCGGTATGGACGATATGATGTAAGGGTATTTTTACCCTTATTTTTTTCTTTTTTGATAGATATGACAACACAAAAATCTACAGGAAAAAAGATAGACTCATCTTCTATTGATATTGATAGTTTGAAAAAAAAAATCAAGAAATTAACAGACGAATTAAAAGAAAAAGATGACAAACTACTACGTAGTATTGCAGATTTTCAGAATTATCAAAAGAGAATGGAAAAAGAACTTCAATCTAGAGAACACGATACTAAGAAAAAATACATCGTTGAATTAATTGATCTTGTTGAATTATTAAAAAAAGCGTATCAGGATAATAACCCAAAAGAGGGGCTTAAACTTATGATTAATAATATTGATAATTTCTTTGAAAAAGAAAACATCAAATATATTGACTGTGTGGGATCAAAATTTGATCATAATCTTCACCATGCAGTTACAGCAATAGAAAAAGAAGATTGTGAGGATGAAACAATTATTGAGGAAGTAAAAAAAGGTTATATGATTAATGATAAAATCCTTCGTCCTTCTCAAGTAATTGTTGCTAAAAAAATTGAAAAATAAAATGTTAGAGGTGAAAAATTATGGGAAAAATAATTGGTATTGATTTAGGTACCACAAACTCTGAAGTAGCCGT
>CAZYFW010000088.1:0-3332 GCA_964646685.1 uncultured Thermoplasmatales archaeon | reverse complement strand
ACTCGTGCAAAATTTGAAGAAATCATTTCACCTTTTGTAGATAAAACAGAACAACCATGTAAACAGGCTCTTAAAGACGCAAAGTTGAAACCTTCCGATATTGATCATATTGTTCTTGTCGGTGGAACTACACGCATACCTCTTGTTAAACAGAAAGTAGAGGACATCTTTGGTAAAAAACCCAAGCGTGATGTTGATCCTATGGAATGTGTGGCAATTGGTGCAGCAATCCAAGCAGGAGTTTTATCAGGTGATATTGACAAAGATATTGTTTTGCTTGATGTCACACCTTTGACACTCAGTATCGAAACCCTTGGTGGTGTTGCAACATCATTAATTGAACGCAATACAACAGTCCCAACTAAAAAAAGCAAGGTATTCTCAACAGCTGCTGACAATCAACCAAGTGTAGAAATCAATGTATTGCAAGGTGAACGACCAATGGCTGCTGATAATAAAAGTCTCGGCCGATTCCATCTTGATGGGATACTACCGTCACCTAGAGGCATTCCACAAATTGAGGTAGCATTTGATATCGATGCGAATGGAATTATCAATGTATCAGCAAAAGACCTTGGAACGGGAAAGGAGCAACGTATAAGCATTACTGGTTCAACGAAACTATCCGATGTAGAAATAAGCAGGATGAAAAAAGAAGCAGAAGAACATGCTGAAGAAGATCAAAAACGTAAAGAAAAAGTAGAGATAAGAAACAATGGAGATGCGCTTGTCCATGGCTCACAAAAAACACTTGATGAACTCAAAGAAAAAATTTCAGATGATGACAAGAAAAGCATTGAAGCTGCTGTTAAAGAACTAAGAGAAGCACTCTCTGGTGATGATACAGATAAAATCAAAGAAAAAACAGAAAATCTTACACAAGTAATGCAAAAAGTGTCAACACAAATATATCAGCAGGCTGCTCAACAGGCGGCACAGCAACAGCAAACGGCAGGACCAACAAACAATCAACAAAATGATGAATCATGGTCAGGTCATCCATCTGACGATGGTAAAACCGTTGATGTAGACTACAAAGTGAAAGGTGAGAATAAGAAAAAAGACGATGAAAAGAAAGAATAAA
Source organism: uncultured Thermoplasmatales archaeon (assembly GCA_964646685.1). Classification (GTDB taxonomy): domain Archaea; phylum Thermoplasmatota; class E2; order DHVEG-1; family DHVEG-1; genus CAZYFW01. Next base: position 2,248 of record CAZYFW010000088.1, on the reverse strand, counting down.
ATTTTATTTTTTCTTTTTTTATTTATTTTTTCCTTTAAAAAATGTTACTTTTTTTAACGCTATTTATTTAGATTTTACAACAAAAACAGAACAAGGCGCATTACTGACTACTTCTTTTGAAACACTTGCACTCATTACCTTATCGAGACCTTTTGTACTATCATGATGAGCTATAATAATTAAGTCACCCTCATTTGCAAATTTTACAATTTCTTCTGCAGGATTGCCTGCAATTAGTTGGGCTTCAAGTTTTACTCCAAACTCTTCACCAAGTTTCTTAAATCGTTCGAGAAATTGCTCAGCCTCCTTTTTCAATTTTTCTTCAAGAACAACTGAAGAAATAAACTGATGAGTATCATTTACTGAAATAATCTTAGCTTCGACCCCCAATAATTTAGCTAAGAAAGCCCCCCTTTTGACAGCATCTTTTGATTCCTCTGTATCATCAACAGGAATAATGATGCGTTTTATATCTTTCATACTTCGTTCCACTGTAAGTATAAATGTTTAAACAATAGTTAAAGATTTCTTTCAGAATTTTTAAGATTTGGACAGAAGCGTGGAAGGACATTATTATTTTGAAATCGTTCAATCAATCTTTGGATAAGCGGCAAGGTCGATATCTTGCTTATGGGCATTATAACATTCAACATCCCCCAATCGCTCTCAAAATTATACACATCTTTTGCTTTCGCTCTTACCACATAAGCTCCTGCATTACTCCATTGATGATAAGCAACGACTTGTTGTCCAGAATTATACGGCCCAATCCATTCACTGACATTTCCATCATTCCAATCCCATTTGTAATACAATTGATCTTCATTTGGATCAGTTGTTATTGCAGTAAACTGGTATTCAATTCCTGTTGATCCAGTAGTAGGGCCCAATATTGCCGGAGGGAATGGTTCATTGCTTTGTTGCCCACAAGACACAGTCCATGTTACACCATTTGTGGCAACTGTAATATCATAATTTAGATCGGTACGATATATATCTGTGCCATGTGATGCCAATCGGTACAGTGTCTCATCATGGGGATGACCATAGATGTTTCCTTCGCCAACACAGATTATACCCACGTCAGGTGTTGCCTCGTCAAGGAAATAATCGGTCGAAGCATAACGACTACCATGATGCGCTACTTTCAATATGTCAATATCGACATCCCAAGAATCAACCAAATAGGATTCAACATAATCTCCTATGCCTCCATTGATATCCCCTGTAAATAAGAAGCTGACTTGACTGTAATCTACCCTCAATACAATGCTGGCATCATTTGCATTTGAGGCATATTTGTTAATATGCAAAATTTGACATGAAACACTGTTTGAAATATCGATATAATCGCCAGGATCAACGTTATCATCAGTGTAAATCGGACATCCTTCATTCTGTGCAGCAGTAAGAAATCTTAGATAAGTTTGTGTGTTAAGATAATATCCAGGATGATAAACGCTCAAAACTGTAAATGCGTCAAAAATTTCCATACAACCGCCAATATGATCTTCATGAGGATGCGTCGCAATAAATGCACTCAATGTGCTTACTGAACGTTGATTTAAAAAATCGATTACTTTGGAGGAATAAATTTGACTACCCGTATCGATGAGAACAAAATGATTATCTGGCGTCTGAATTAGAATTGAGTCACCTTGACCAACATCAATAAAATACACAATTAAATCATTTAGTGAAAGCTGAGAAATTAGATTATTTGAAGGAATTTGTCTAATTTGTAAGTGTGCCATTGAGGAAGTTATACTCAATACAACAAACAGAATTGTTATAGTAAAAATCAAGAGTTTTCTAAATAAATTATTCATAATATCTTCTCCCGTTTACTATAATTAAATAACTCTTAATATATTTTCCTTTATTAAAAATTTGTTCAGTGAATTATTGTTTATTTACTAGTCTTACTAAATAATTTTTCAGCAGGGCAACCAATTTCTCTCTGCTTGCAATTCTTACAGGCAAATGAACCTCTTATAAAGCCAGTTCCTCCAAAAAATAATATTGAAAGAAGGATGATTAAACCAAGTAGGAGAAATGAAAAATTATATAATAATAAGATTGTGCCTCCGATAATAGGAATAAATGCCACAAGAAAATCTGGAATTAAATCATACCAAGAAATTTTCTTTTCAGTAAATTTTTTTGAATTGCCTTTTTTTACAAAAATTGGTGCAATTTTTCCTTTTCCCAATCCACATATTTTTCCATAATAGTAACAATCTTTGCA
>CAZYFW010000087.1:0-6057 GCA_964646685.1 uncultured Thermoplasmatales archaeon | reverse complement strand
TCATGCACCGCACCCTGATAAAGCGGCCTGGCATCAACTCTTTATTTTCAACAGCCTGTCGAGCCTGTTTCATAAAGAAGGGAAAGTACTGACAAGCGCTTATCTCCAAGGTGACTGCAAAATCTTCATCGAACTTCATTGTTTCAGCTTTATCGCCCAAGATCTTCTTACGATACTCATCAACAGTAATGAACGCACCGTTATCTTTCTGCTCCATCAGCCATTCGAGATCTTTCACATAAGGAGAGTTTTTCTCACGTAGTCGCCCTATGAGGTTTTCTATTTTGCCTGATTCTTTTGCTTTTCTGTTTATCTCCTCAGGTCCACCATATTTTTCAACCACGGCCAAAAGGTCGTTTACCAACTTGTTCTCTGGATCCGTCAAAAAGGCGTTGATCTCATCTAGTCTTTTGCTTTCTATAGCTAACTTACTTTGCATATCCTTAGACACGTATAATTCCTCCCCTTAATTTCAAAATTTTTAAGCTATGAAAAGCGAATAAAAATAGCGTTATAAATAATGTTTGGTGTTTATAATTGGTATAGTCGTGCAATTTGTATACCGCTCTCAATTCTCTTTGTTTTTAAACATTCAAAACAGTTATATGTAAGATTTTCATTTCGAGGTTCGGGAGTGTATTGTTGTGTCATCAAAAGAGTTAGTCGAAATAGTTTTTCATGGACGTGGCGGACAAGGTGCCGTCACAGCAGCAAATCTACTTGTAGCAGCAGCATTGAAGGATGGAAATAAAGGCGTTCAAGCATTTCCAGTTTTTGGTGCGGAACGACGTGGTGCACCTCTAAAGGCATTCGCAAGGATTTCTGAAGAAGAGATACATCTACGTAGTGAGATATACTCTCCAAATATCATCATCATTCTTGATGAGAGCATACTAGGAATAGTAGATGCTCTCAAGGGTTTAAAGAAAGATGGGAAAATTTTAATTAACTCCACTAAAAAACCAGAGGATTTTGATTTCTCTAAAAAATATCATGTTGCTACTGTTGATGCAACAGGTATAGCAATAAAACATGACATTCTTGTTGGTGGAATTCCTGTTGTAAATACGCCCATTCTTGGCGCTGTCCCAAAGGTTTTAGATCGCGTGACATTACCGTCGATTCAGGCAGTTATAAGGAGCAAATGGAAGGGAGAAGGGGGCAATAGAAACGTGAAAGCTACACAAGATGCATATGAGTCGGTGGGGGTGAACTTTTGAAGAAATACAATGTTGTTACAACGATTTCATACCCTGAAAAAGGTGCGATGGGCAAGACAGGCATCTGGAGAGTTTTCAAACCAATTCTTAATAAAGAAAAATGTGTCAAATGTCTGCGATGTTGGATCTTTTGCCCCGAAGGAACTGTTATCAGAAATAAAGATGACACTGTTAGTATCGATTACGAATATTGCAAGGGTTGTGGCATTTGTGCCAATGTATGTAAGGTGAAAGCCATAACTATGGAAAGGGAGGCAGAGACAAAATGACAATAATGATCGACACTGGGAATTACATAGCTGCTAAGGCTGCGGTTATGGCTAAACCCGACGTTGTTGCAGCATATCCCATTACCCCTCAAACTACACTTGTAGAAGGTATCGCTAACTATGTGGAAAGTGGTGAATTCAAGGGCGAATATATCTGCGTAGAGAGTGAACATTCTGCCATGAGTGCATGTATTGGTGCTAGTGCTGCAGGCGTGAGAACGTTTACCGGCACATCATCACATGGTTTGCTGCTTATGCACGAGATGCTTCATTGGGCAGCTCTTGCTCGTCTTCCGATTGTGATGTGTAACATCAACCGCGTTATTGGACCCGGTTGGAATATTTGGACTGATGAAAATGATTCCATCTCTCAACGTGACACGGGTTGGATTCAGTTCTATTGTAGTAGTAATCAGGAGATTTTTGATACGGTTATACAATCATTCAGATTAGCAGAAAATGAGAAGGTATTGTTGCCAGTAATGATCAATTATAATGCATTTATTTTATCACATACATCCATGCCGGCTGAAATACCAGAACAGAAAGAAATAGATGGTTTTCTACAGAAATATAAACCAAAATGGAAGTTAGATGTTGAAAATCCTATAACCTTTGGAAATATCATTCTTCCACCTGAATACGAAAAGGTTAGAAAAGATATGCAAAATTCTCAGGATTATGCTAAGAAACTTATTCCAGAAATAGCAAATGATTGGAAGAAAAGATTCGGTAGACATCATGGAGGTATGCTAGAGTTATACAAATGCGAAGGTGCAGATTATATTTTACTTTCCATGGGTGCAATCGGTGCAGAAAGTAAAGTAGCAATTGACAATCTACAAAAGGTAGGATTAAAAGTCGGTCTTGCCAGAGTTAGAACATTTAGACCGTTTCCAAAAGAGGAAATATTACAACTTGGTAAGCAAGCAGATTTAATCATTATTGATCGGAACATTTCTATAGGAATGGAAGGGGCAGTGTTTAGCGAAGTAAAGGCTTCGTTGTATGGAAAATCGGACGCCAAGGCCTATGGATTCATTGCAGGTCTAGGTGGAAAAGATGTTACATTTGGCGATATTGAATCAATTTGTAAAAAGGTTGTAAATGGCAAAGCAAAAGACCTGGAATGGTATGGACTTGAGGGGGTGTAAAATTTGACAATTAAAGATTTACCAAGAGAAGAATGCTACCTACCGGGTAGTGCATCTTGCCCAGGTTGCCCGGCAACGATGGCGCTTCGTATTGTGTTTAAGGCAATAGGTAAAAACATGATTATGGTGGTTCCTGCTTGTTGTACTGCAGTAATTGAGAGTGTGCACCCTAAAACATCATTTGATATTCCTACGATGAACATCGCATTTGAAGCAGCTGCCGCGGGTGCAAGTGGCGTAGAAGCAGCATTAAGACAACAAGGTAAGGGTGATACTACAGTGGTTGCATGGGCTGGTGATGGTGGTACTTATGATATTGGCATCCAAGCTCTTTCTGGTGCTCTAGAACGGCAGACTAACTTTATCTATATTTGTTATAATAATGAAATCTATTCCAATACTGGTATTCAGCGTAGTGGTGCAACACCGTATGCAGCATGGACAACTACAACAGTTGGTGGTAAAACAGAGTTTAGAAAAGAGATGGGTGAGATAATAATGGCTCATCATATACCTTATGCGGCCCAAGCCTGTGTTGCTTATCCCGAGGATTTATTTAAAAAATTACAGAAGGCAAAAAGCATCAAAGGACCAAAATATATTGAGATAATGGCACCTTGCCCACCAGGTTGGCGTTTTGGTATGGAAAGAACCGTTGAAATGGGAGTTATGGCTGTTGAAACTGGTGCTTGGGCTCTTTATGAATATGAAAATGAAAAGGTTACTTTTAATGGTAAAAGCAAACTAATTCTTGAAAAGGAAATTGAGCGAAAACCTATTGAAGATTGGATTAAATACCAGGGTAGATTTAGTCATCTTTTTAAACCAAAAAAGGATGTTAAAAGAATAAAAGAAATCGAAAAACACACAGATCAAATATGGGAACGATACCGAAAATGTTATCTCTAAAACAGGAGTGTGAAATAAATATGGAGGCTGTATTAAATGTATGCAAAGGAAATGCTGAAACAGAGCCTCCCCCTACTAATTTTCTGCGGCTTGGGGGGAATAGTCGCAGGTAGTACTCTTGGTGGAATGGTACAGATTTTTCAAAAGATTCCCGGACTTATTGTTGTAATTCCAGCAATTATAGCTCTGCGTGGGAACATTAGTACTGCACTTGGTTCCAGATTGGGTTCAGCATATCATTTAGGTATTATCAATGCTGAAAATATGTGGAACAGGGAACTCAAACAGAATATAATTGGTTCTCTCACGTTGAGTTTTCTTGTTTCTATTATTGTTGGAATTCTTGCCTATGCAACTACAATTCTGTTCTTTAATATTAATTTAAATCCTACTGTTCTGTTTGTGAAACTTACAGCAATTGTTATCCTTGCAGGCGCAATATCTTCTATGATTCTTACGTCGCTTACTATAGTAATAATTTTTGTTGTTTTCAAACGTGGATATGATCCTGATAATATTACGGGTCCAGCGCTTGCAACATTTGGCGATATTGTAACAATGTTATGCATTTTTGGAAGTGCAGCTTTTGTGGAGGTGATACTGTGATTTATAATTGGAAAAAAATTGTTCGACACGGTATTCCTCTCCTCACTTTGTGTGCATTTATTGAGATTTTTGCTGGACAAATTTTACAGGGTCAACAGGACATGCTAATTAGGCTACCAATTTTCCTTATTTCAATTCCAGTGATAAATGGAGTTGGCGGAAACATTGGAAGTGTATTGGGTGCACGGTTAGCATCTGGTTTACACGTGGGTTACATTAGTCTCGATATCAAGGATAAAAAGATGCATGAGAACTTACTTACTTCCATTTTGATTGGTATTATCACCTATGCAGTTCTTGCGATACTTATTTATTTTGCTGCGTCATTTAGTATTACACCAACGGAGCATTGGATAGGTTTGATAGGGTTTATATCTATTGTAATCGGAACAGGCATTTTGCTTGTATGTGTTGTATCTCTTGTTAGCGTCTTTACAGCTTTTTGGTCTTTCAAAAAAGGACTAGATCCAGATGACACTGTAGCCCCAGTTGTCACAACAGTTGGAGATACCCTGGGAATTGTATTTTTATTTTTGTTAATTGGAGTAGTTGGAATATGAACGAAGAAAAAATAAGACGTAGAATATTTGGAAGATTACAAAAGACGCCTAAGTGGAAAAAAGAAGAATTCACTGAACTTGAATATGAACCTACACCTGTGAAGGATTTACTTACAGAAATGAAAGACATTTCTGAGCTCATCATTGATTTGGCCTATTCTGCAGTCCTGTTCGATAGCGACGAGATAGCTGAAGAGGTAAAGTATCTAGATGTACGGATGGATAAGCTGAACTATGACATCCGGATGATGGCAATGATGGCTGCTCGAACTAAGGAAGATGCGGAACAGCTTGCCGGCATCTTACAAGTTGCCGAAGCTGCTGAAAGCATATCAAACGTTGCCGGCGATATTGTGAAGATGCTGAAGGATAACACTCGTCCGTTACTGCCCAAGATTTTGAATAAGGCTGATGAAAAATTATTCCGGATAGAAGTTTCAAAAAATTCAAAGGCATGTAATCAGAAAATCGGCAATCTAAAAATAGAATCCGAAACAGGGATGAGAATCATAACAATACGTCGGGGAGATTGCTGGATTTACAATCCACAGTCAGATTCGCAAATAATGGCTGATGATTGGCTTATTGCTCGTGGAACAGATGAGGGTTATGATGATCTCAACAAATTCTTGAAGGGAAAACTGGAGGTGCTAGATTGAAAGAGAAAACAGCAGAGGACATGGTATTGGAGATCAAAGATAAATCGGAACTTATGATAGATCTTGCTTATTCATCGCTCCTCTATAATAATAAAATCATTGCAAAAGAGGTGTACGATTTAGAAGATCTAATCGACAACCTTTATCAGAATATTCGGAAGAATGCATTACGTGAAGTTCAAAAAGGCAAGCTTACTCCAGATGATGCACTTACACTTATGAAACTTGCTCAAGCTGGAGAACAGATCGCTGATGCTGCCCAAGAAATAGCAGATGTAGAGTTAAGAGATGTTGAATTACATCCAATTATAAAAATGAGCATGCGTGAATCAGATGTTGTATTTACTAAAGTGCAGGTTGAATCAAAATCCGTTCTTTGTGGAAAAACACTTGGACAGTTGAAACTTGGCAGTGAAACAGGGATGCTCGTAATCGCAATAAGACAAAAAGATCGATGGATTTATGGTCCCGATAAAAAAACAAGAATTGATTCTGATGACATTCTATTTGCAAAAGGACCTGAAGACGGAGAGAAGCATCTTATTAATCTTGCAACAGGTAAAACGAACACTATATAGATGTAAAAGAAAAAGATAAGGAGGATTAGATTTTATCTTATAAAATCCTTCTTACAAACATCGTCTTTGTTTCTCCAGGATTTCCTGCATAGTCCATAGCTG
>CAZYFW010000086.1:0-6069 GCA_964646685.1 uncultured Thermoplasmatales archaeon | reverse complement strand
CATATCCTTCTGGCGGAAATTCACTCAAATTAAAACTTATAAATGTTTTGAGTGGCCCATATGTTCTCGTTGGATCATAAATGCCCGATTGATTTGCTATATCTTCATAAGAGGTGTCAAAAACTGTGCCATTTTCAAAACTTCCTGTATATTGAACATCAACACAATCTCCAATCTCTATGGTTTCTGTTGATCCGGTAAGGTTGTCGAAAATTTCATCACCATACGTTACTACTAGATAGGTCGATAAAACTCCAGCTATGATAATTGCTAATGCTATAACAGCTAACTTTTCAGTTTTCATGACCGAGTCGAATGAACTCATTATATATTAAATTAATCATTCGTTGTAACAGATGCTCGTTCAATAACAATGCGTACAATTTTTGCAGCAAGTAATGCCGTCTGTCCTTGGTCATAAGGGGGGCAAACTTCAACAACATCAAATCCAACAAGTTTTGAAGAAAAACGATCAATGCATTCAAGAATATCAAAAGGTGTTAAACCAAAAGGTTCAGGAGTACTCGTTCCAGGAGCATATGCTGGATCAATAACATCAATATCCAACGTCAGATAGATGGGTTTGTCTTGCAGATGATTCGCTAAATTATCCAACGCTTTTTTGATTCCTAGCTCTTTTATTTCAAAGGAATTGATAGAAAAGAGACTTTGTGCCCTAGCATCTTCAAACTCTTCTTTTTCGGCTGAACGAACCCCCATTACAGCTATATTTTTTATATCTATGTGATCAGCAATCCGGCGAATTACACAGGCATGATTGTAAGATTCATCTTCATATTGCTGTCGAAAATCGATATGTGCATCAAGTGACAATACAGCAATATCCTTTGGAAAAGCATGGACGATTCCTGGTGTTATAGAGTGCTCACCACCCAGAGCAATGGGAAATTTATCCTTTTTCAAAAGATTAGATGTAAACTCCTTCACTTTCTTAACCATAATATGAGGCATATCATTTTTAACACCAAGATTACCATAATCGTGAAAACAAATGTCTCTTAAATCTATGCCAGTTTTAAGGTTAAATGTTTCAAAATTCCAACTCGCCTTTCGTATTTCTTGAGGCCCTTTATCTGCACCGAGTCTAAATGATGATGTTTTATCGTAAGGAACCCCAAATATAACGAATGTTGCCTCATCAAAACTTGATTCGGCATCGGCAAAATAGTTTGGAAAATTCATAATATCTAGATATTCTAATATTAAATGCGGGTTATTTTCTTTTTACCAAGTGCCTGTAGATAATTTACTTCCTTTCCAGGCTCTAGTTGACCTTTATACTCATCAGGGATCGGCATTTCAAATGTTTCATAGGTTTCCATATCCATCAATTGTACATTGTCGCCCATTAATGCTAGTACCTGCGCATTCCGTTTATCGATCATTGGAACATGTACCTTATGTTTCACTGGATGGACAATACTTCGTTTCTGCCCATCAAATATGCCTATCGCTTCAATACGCGCCTTTGATTCACCATGCTTGCCTGGTTTTGATGTAGAGATGCTCATAATTTTACATGGCTCATCATCGACAATTACATATCGATTTACCTTTAATGTTCTTACTTCAGCCAATTCTTTCATTATTTCATTCCTCTGGTAATTTATACACGATATCGTGTTCTCTAACTCGATCTTTCACCTTGATGCCGACATCATCCCCAGATTTTACTGCTTGAACAGGATTTCTGTCGATTTCCATAGTCTCAATCTTTTGTTTGAAGTCCGTATGGGCACCAACGATGTGAATGGTATCTCCTATTTTAAGTTCACCATCAGTTATTTTTATTGCAGCTACGCTTACATTGGTAAAGAAATGCTCAACCACACCAATCTTTTCTTCAACCATATCCAAATCACCCATCAATAATATCACAAGATGTACTTAAAGAATGTCTAATCTTCCTCTACAATCTCATAAATAGCTTTTTTCCCGTGTTTTGCGCAAATAAATGCTTCCCAGGCCCCGTCCCATTCCATAGGATTTTTACAAACAGGACAAGCCAAACTTTCTATGATTTGCCTTCGTTGTTTTGTGCGTGTTTTCAGCACTTCTGCCTTCACCTTTTTCGTTGGGTCAAGAGAATCCATTACAAAGACATCGCCCGTTGGTGGTAAAAAAGGCGTATGGTCTAATTTCATCTTTTTTTTACGATAAGCTTTCATTTGTTGTTTGTACTTTTCCATCATTGTTTGTCTTCGTCCCATGATATCAACCTGGTATTTTGCAAACTATGAATAATGCTTTTGTTTTATAAGCCCTTTCCTCATACAGAAAAAAAGATGAAGCTGAAAGAACTGGATATCAGCAAAGATATCATTGATTTGCTCAAAGAACAAGAAATTACAGAATTGTATCCGCCGCAAGCAGAGGCCGTTCCTCTTGCATTAAAAGGAGAGAATATGGTACTAGCTATACCTACTGCAAGTGGCAAAAGTTTGGTGGCTTACTTGGCAATTGTACACCGCTTGTTAAATGAGGGGGGGAAAGCACTTTATGTTGTTCCGCTCAAAGCACTTGCCAGAGAAAAATATGAAGAGCTGAAAACTTTTGAGAAACTTGGACTTAAGGTTGGTATTTCTACCGGCGATTTAGATGACTCGGATCTTCGACTTGCACGATATGATATTATTGTCTGCACTTCTGAAAAGGCAGATTCGTTGCTTCGACATGGCATTACATGGGTTGATAAAGTCAAGGTATTAGTTATTGATGAGGTACACCTAATCCACGATCCCAGCCGTGGTCCAACACTTGAGGTCATCATCTCGCGTTTTAAAGCTATCAATCCAAAGACGCAAATCATTGCTCTTTCTGCAACTATCAAAAATGCCATCGATTTATCAGTATGGTTGGACGGCAAACTTATTCAGTCTGATTGGAGGCCGGTTCCGCTACGAGAGGGAGTTGCTCTGAAACATGAAGTCACCTATGACGATGGAAAAGCAACGTCAATCGATGGTACCGAACAAAAAACTCTTGACCGCTTAGTTGAAAATTCTATGATGAATGGCGGACAAGTGCTGGTGTTTGTAAATACCAGAAAATCGACCATTTCTGTAGCAAGTAAACTTACATCAATCATAGAAAAAAATTTGTCAAATAAAGACAAAAAGAACCTTGAAAACGCCCTAACACTCATGAAAAAAGAACAGGCAGAGCTTACATCTATTGATAAAAAATTGTTTTCATGCATAGCAAAAGGAGTGGCATTTCATAATGCTGGATTGTCGAGTGTTCAACGAAGGGCAGTGGAACAAGGATTTAAAAATCGTTTCATCAAATGTATTGTAGCAACACCAACGCTGGCTGCCGGGGTGAACATTCCAGCTCAACGTGTAATTATTAGAGACTTGTGGCGTTACGATCCCAATTTTGGCATGTACCCAATTCTTATATTGGAGTATAAACAGCAAGCAGGAAGGGCAGGACGCCCTCGCTATGACAAACATGGGGAGGCAATTGCCATCGCAAAAAACGAAGAACAAAAAGAGCAGATTTTCAACAACTATGTCATGGGAGATACAGAACCTATATATTCAAAACTTGGCAGTCAAGCAGCATTGAGAACGCATTTGTTATCTGCTATTGCAACTAATTTTGTGGGTAGTTTGGAGGACATATACAAGTTCATTGATAGTACATTTTATGCTCATCAATCTGATACATTTGCGTTAAAAGATGATATTGATCAAGCCATTGATTTTTTGGTCGATAATGGTTTTGTCGAGCGGCTTACCAACGATAAATTTATGTCAACGTTGTTTGGCAATAGAACATCTTCATTATATATCGACCCATTATCTGCTCTACAATTAAAAAAAGCGCTTGAACAATCATGTGGCAGGGACGCTACGGCGTTATCTTTTATCCATGCCGTCTGTTCGACACCAGATGTGCGATCATTGTATCTAAGAAGCGCAGACAATTGGGTGGAAGAGAAAGCAGAAAAATACCAGAGTGACTTTCTTCTAAAACCTCCAGTTGCTTCAAGTGATGAATATGAATGGTTTTTAAGCGATCTGAAAACTGCATCACTTATTGAAGATTGGATCGAGGAGATTGTGGAAGACAGGATTGTTACAAAATATAACGTTGGGCCTGGAGACATCCACAACATAGTCGAGATGACGCAGTGGCTGCTTCATGCTGCACGGGAATTTGCCCGCATGTATAACTTTGATTGTGTTTCTGATATTGGTGATCTTCTGTTGCGCGTGCAGTACGGTTGTAAAAAAGAACTACTGAATCTTGTATCGCTAAAAGGGATTGGTAGAATAAGGGCACGAGCGCTTTTTAATGAAGGGTTTGAAACCATTGGTGACTTGCGTGGTGTACCCCTCAAACGTATTGCAGATGTTAAAACGGTTGGAGATGCAATTGCAAAGAGTATCAAGACTCAAATAGGTGAAAGCGATAAGGGGGAAGAAAAAGAACTCTCTGAGTTTGTGAAGAAGTAGGGGAAATACTATGATAGCAGTTGTTGGTTCACATGGAACAATCAAAGATATTGATGGCTTTCTACAAAAAATGAATAGTTTTTCGCAGGATAATAATATGGTTATCCAAGCGTTTAATGCCGATGTTATCTATGGAAAAAACCATCTCGTTTCTGCAGTAGACCATGCAATAAGAGCAATGGAAAGAAAAACCAACACCACAAATTCTCTGGCTATGGAAATACTATTATATGCGGCTGGTGAGAGGCAGTTAAAACTTGCAATTCCAAAGATGGGTGTTAAGAAAGGTAATGTAAATATTGCGTTTGTCGTTGTTGATGATAAAAGAAACGAAAAATTGATTGATGAACTTCTCAAAGATTTGTCTTTGGAAAGAGATGACAATGTCCTAGAAGGAAACGAAAACACGCTAAAAGCATTTGGTTTGAACGATCAAACGATAAAAACTGTCACGAAAGATAAATATGGGGATCTTATTCTAGAAAAGATAGCCATGGTTGATATCATTAAATAAGCCCGCATGAGGTAGCTTGGATATCCTGAAGGCTTGCGGAGCCTTCTACTCGGGTTCGAATCCCGATGCGGGCATATACGGTAAAGGTTATATGCCCATACATGGGGGACATAGGAGTATTGAAACTAAGGAAGATTGATCTAAGAAAGGTGGAATCTATATATGATATCAAAAACCGTTGAATGCCCCAAATGTAAAACTCATGTAACCGTTAAAGGTAATGCAGGAGAAACAACCGTTCTATTATGCCCCAATTGTAATGTAAAAGGGAAATTTACCTTTAAAAAAGAAAAAAATGAAATAAAAACAATTAGCGATCATAACATAATTGAAGTTAAAAACCTTACAAAAATGTTTAATGGTTTTAAAGCTCTTGATGCTGTTTCATTTACTGTAAAAAAGGGAGAAATATTAGGTTTTGTTGGCCCGAATGGTGCTGGAAAAACAACTACAATAATGGTACTGACAAATTTACTCACCCCTACATCAGGACACGCTTATATCAATAGTATCGATGTTAATAAAAATCCTACAAAAGCGCTTTTATCAGTTGGATCCTTAATAGAGGTTCCAGGTGTCTATGATTATCTTACTCCTCATGAGATGTTAATCTATTTTGGAAAAATCCATAGAATGAACAAGAATGAAATAAATCAAAAAATTACGGAAGTTCTGAAAATAGTTAAATTATCAGATTGGGAACATAAAAAGATAGGTTCATTTAGCACGGGAATGCAGAGAAGATTAGCAATAGCCAAAGCGATATTGCATAGCCCTGATGTATTAATTCTTGATGAACCTGTTATTGGTCTTGACCCTAGGGGGATAAAAGATATCAGAGATATGTTAAAACAGTTTAAAAGTAAAGGTGTAACTATTTTTTTAAGTTCGCATTTGCTAAACGAGGTAAGAGAAACATGTGATAGGATTGTTTTTTTAGACGGCGGTAAAATTGTCACACAGGGAACTATTGAGGATATAATGAGTAGAATAAAAATTGATACAATTGAGGTTGAATTTTTAAATCAATTAACTGAAGCTGATATTAGAAAAATAAAAAGTATACCTGAG
>CAZYFW010000085.1:0-6171 GCA_964646685.1 uncultured Thermoplasmatales archaeon | reverse complement strand
CTGCGGGCCTTACACTATCGTTTCAGTCCGCGCAGTATTCCCAGCCTATTCATAAATTTCAAAAATCTAGGAATTTCTCTTTTCATACTGTTTATTGTTGGTGTCATTTGGGATCAGATTTCCGTTAGAATGGGAATTTGGAGTTTTTCACAGGATAAGATTGTCGGAAATCTCTTTGGAATGCCTGTTGAGGAATATATTTTCATGATCTTTGTTCCACTTCTGATTATTACTGTTTATACATTGGTTAATAAAATTATGAAAAATATGGTTATAAACTAATAGTTGTTTTGAGATAGAAGTTTTAAAGAGGAAAAGATGTCTACCAATAAAGAAAATCGAAGACGTTGTAGTTATTGTCGGGAATACTATCTAATCTGCGATCTAAATAATCATCGCATTCATGATTATATGTGCAAAAATTGTTTTGAAAAACTTAAACAATAAATATCCTTTTAACTATAATTTATAAAAAATTTACATTAATAAATTTTTAAGAAAAATATAAGACCTACAAAATGTTTTACATTATTGGGGAATGAGACTATGGGAGATAGGAATTTATCTTTAGAAAATGTTGAGATACTATTTAACAAACGAACCATTTTGACTGTATTCATCATAACTGGATTGAGTGTGATTCTGGCCGGCTGTTTAGCTTATATGTTCTCTGATTCACTGGTTACAATATTTTTCAGCCTAGTCATAGGTATCACCATTGGCATACTCATCGACTACTTCATAATCATCTCAAATAAATTTGTTAAAAAAATAAACGTTGAACTTTCATGTGAAGAAGAGGAAGACGACATTCATACAATGATGAAAATTGAGTAGATAATTATCCACCGCTTATCATATGAATGACAGAGACCTTGGAATCATCTGGCACAACAACTTCTGAAAAATCCTTTTTTAAAACAACCTTATTATCAATCTTGACTACAACAAGTGGAAAAATATATCTCATTCTTTTAAGTAACTGAGTTACAGTCTCGTTTTCCACCCAATCAACTTTTTTACCATTTACTTCAATGCTCACTTGTCTTCACCTAATATGATTTCAAGTGCCAAATTCGCCTCCCAGTTTGCCATAATAGCAACCCGTGGAGCCGTCAGTACGTCATCATCGCTAGAAAGAGCATGTTCATCATAGCACATATACAATTTACCCAAGCATTTTGTAGTAATCCTGTCAGAATGCCCATAACCTGCAACACCAGATGCAGAAACGATCGGTTTATCTGGAAGTTTTGTAAGTATCTCTTCAATAAATGTCGCTTTTGTTTCAGCACTATCTAAAGCTTCTATTGTAACATCAATATCTTTGAAAGGTTCTTCCATTGAACCCTTTAGAAGTTTCTGGTTAATAATTTCGATTTTTACTTCAGGATTGATTTTTTCTATATTTTCTTTTAATGCATCAACTTTGTTTTTTCCAATTTGATCTATAAAATAGTACTGTCTGTTAAGATTACTCTTTTCTACTTTATCAAAATCAACTAAAACCAATCGTCCAATTCCAGCACGAGCAAGAGCAACTGCTGCATTAGAGCCAAGACCACCCAATCCTGCAATGCCCACACTAGATTCTTTCAATTTTTTCCTTATTTTTTCAGCTTTTTTAACATTCATAAGTTTTACCATTTTTCCCAATATGTGGGATTATTACTGGGTGGTTTTTCTCCCTTGCCATATTTTCCACCCCATGCATTAAGACCAGCTTTTTCATCCTCGTTAATCTTCTGATGAAGCATTTTCAGCATCTTGGGATCATCCATTCCAAGTTGTTTCATCTTCTGTGGAGTTGGAACGCCATTGTGGGTCCATCCTCTACGATAGTAAACAGCATCAGCTAATTTTTGATATTGATTTTGACGATGATCATAAATAATTTTCATTTTGTCTTTAACATTCATCTTTTCAACCTTTTCTTTAGACAATCCTAGCTTTTCAACAAGTTGTTCGTCGTATCTATCTTTTCTAGAAATATATTCTTTATCTGTTACGGGTCCCATCGAGCGATATGGAATCCAATCATCTTTTCTTCGTCCACGTCCCATCCAGACGTTCATTGCTCTTTGCCAATTGTAACATCGCTCACTCTGCAAGATAAGTTCTTCTTTATCAACTTTCCAGCCAGTAACTGCGTTTTGATAATCAACATAGTTTTGTACATGCTCAGGAACTTTTGCAGGTTCATCTGTCTCCGCATTGTTCACAGGTTCAACATCATTCCATGGAAGTTTACAAAGACCATTAAGTCCAAACCAAGTTCGCCACATTGGAAAGTAATGAAGCGCTTCAGCCTTATCTCCAAATGTTGGGATGGCATTGTTCACCATGTCCATGAAAATAAGCCAGGCTTCGTCATGCTGAGGACCTTTCAATGTAAGTCCATAACCTCCCTGCATGGCAAGTGATTCCTTTGTTACATACTCGGAGTATTCTAGACCTTTACTTTCCATTCCACAGTCTTCAATTAATTGTTTATCTCCCCATCCATTTTTAATAAGCCAGTCTTTTACTCGTCTTGCTCCTTTTGACGCAACTTTTATGAATTCGCTATCGTCTCCTTTAGCCATCCGATGCAAAAAATCCATGACTGCATCAAAATTTCCAAATTTTAATTCTAATCCGCTACAGCGTTTTTTATTTAGAATTTCATACTCGTACATCTCCATATAAAATGCTATAGCAGTACCTGTGGATATCGTGTCAATTCCATATGTATCGCAATAAAAATTGAATTCTAGTATCCATCTTGGATCCCACAAACCCATATTAGAGCCACAACCAACAGTTTCATATTCTGGCCCATCAACAGTTGCTTTTTGTCCTTTGTATGGTCCAGTCATAACCGTAAATCCATCAACTGTTTTTGCACAAGCCATGGTACACCCATGCCAGCATCCATCTGGTATAACTTTGGTGAAATGTTTGAAAAAATTAGGCGAAAAAATCTTTGGTGCTTGTTTGTGACTTCCAAAACGATAATTTTCAGTTGGTAGTAAATCGTATTCGTTCATAATTTCGACAAGATGCACAGTTCCAACGGCACGCATGTTACATTGGTGTCGGTCAAGGTCTCTAATCTCCTTGTGGAGCTTGGTTCCCACTTTGGCAAGTGTTTTAGGATCGGCTGGATTATTTGAAACACCAGTAAATTTCTCAACCTTGGCTACCACAGCTTTCACCTTTTTATCGCGTAAAACAGTTCCTAGCCCACCTCTACCAGCTTGTTTCATGCGACAGACTTTCCGTCTGATATCATAAAATGAAAAATTCAGACAACCCCAGTAACTATGTTCTGCTCCTTTTCCAGCAGAAACCACCGATACTTTCTGGCGAGACTTGTCTGTATCTTCTGAGGCATACATGTGTGTGAGTTGTTCATTTACAAGATGTGAGTTTGTTTCTTCAAGTGGTGCAGTTTCTATCGTGATTTTTCCTTTTTCACCGTCGACGATAATCACAACATCTTCTTTTGCCTTACCTTGAATTTCAATAGTGTCGAACCCAGCAAATTTTAGATAAGGACCAAAAAAACCGCCAACGTTGCTATCACAGATTATATCTGTCGATGGAGAAACGGTAAGGCAAAGAGATTTTCCAGAACCTGCATATTGCGTTGTTCCACATAATGGTCCAGTGGTGATAATAAGTTCATTTTCTTCGCTATCCCAACGAGTTGTTGGTTTTATTGAGTCCCAAAGAAGTTTTAATCCAAATCCACGACCACCGGTAAATTTCTTCTTCATATCGTCGGTGACCTTTTTTTCTTTGATCTCTCCAGTGCTTAGATTAACATATAACGTACGATTGGCATAACCTCTTTGAACCTCACCTTTTTTGTAATTATACTCAGATATGATCTTGTGTTTTGATTTCAATTTCTCGATGTCCCAACTGTGTTTAGTGTTCCCTGTTTCATATTCCTCTGCCGGTATCTGTCCTTCAACCATTACTCTGCCCCCTGCTTATGGTATACTACTTCCCGGATATCATCGATGTTAACTTCAACAAGCTCTAGTGCGCCGTTTGGACATGCACGGACACAGGCACCACATGAAATACATTTGAAAGGCTCAATCCTAGTTTCAGATTTTCTCATTGCACCAATTGGACAAAAGCCTACACAAGCCTGACAACCAATGCACGTTTCTTTATCCAGCCATACTATACCATTTTTACGTCTTGTTAATGCTTCGACGGGGCACATGTCTATACATAGCCCTCGTTGATTGCAGACGTGCATTTTGTAAGAATTTCCATCCTTTAAAATTCTTATTGCCGACTTTTCACCGCCTTCATCTGACTTAAAATGAACCTGTGAGCAGGCTTTTTCGCATTCAAGACATCCGTTGCACTTCTTAGAGTTTAATTTTAGTATCTTGACTCTCTTAGGTGCATCCATACAGATACCTCTCTTTTATGCACTAATGAAAAGCAGCGTATTTGCTATTACTGCGACCCAGCATATTATGGAAATAGCCGCAGTCGTTGGGTAATATACTCTATCTTTAACACTGCTAATATCAATATTTTTGAGAATGAGAATCAATGGTATTGTAGCTCCACCAATAAGTGCAGCCACTAGCCCCCTTGATAAAATCTGTGGCATGAATACAATAAGATTATTTAGATAGAAACCTGCTGAAGAAACCAATGGTGTCAATATTTGTGTAATAATATATCCGCCTACAAAACAACAATATGATGAAACAATCCCCATACTTATTTTCATAGTATATGTCTTTAATTCTCTGAGATCTAAAGACATGCCATACCAGATTAACTCGAAAATTATTGCTTCAGACATAATTGCTATTCCAGAGCAGATCACACATCCTCCAAATGGGTTGAACATCCTAAGTGTACCAGCAACCAACCCCATACCTAACTGCATTCCTCTCTGTCTAAAGAGCATTCTACTCATCATCATTAGGCCGATGGCAAAAAATCCGGTCATAAGGGCTCCAGACGGTAGACCTACGTCATCTAAAGTTGGGCCTATAATGCATTCGGCAAAACCCCAAACGGATCCAAAGACGATTATTCCTGCAAATAGTTTCATTTTATCCATTATATATCACCCTAATTTCTACTATATCTTTAACTCTAAACGCCTTAGGCAGATCAGAAAAAACAGTCATTTTCCCTTCAGTTAAAAGCCCGTTCTTCATATTATCCCAGGTCACTGTCTTTTGATAGTCATCTTCTCCAATTATTGTATATGAATAGCAAGAGGGACATTCAATACCTGTTTTAACAATCAAATCGTCGAGTGCAATTCCTGTGAAATTTAATGATTTGAATGTTCGTTCTTCAGTGGTAGAAAATATTTCTTCAAATGCATATCGCTGATTGTTAATAATTATGCTATCTCCTAAAATCTCGGTATCGGTTTGAGTTGCGTAGACATAAACAGAAGAACTAACTCCAATCAGCAAAATCATCAGCGCAATAATTGGTATGAATTTTTCCTTCCCCATAATCATCGGTGCACGGATACGGTCAGGTATATTTAAAAATTATGACATTACTATTCATCCTAGCCCACGTTCTCGTATTTGTTCGCTGTATTTTCTTAAGATTCCCTCATCATCAGGTCTCCACTGAATTCTCTCAAGCAATGCGTATGCTATTTCATTGTTGACCTTTTCAAGATTCCATTTTACTGATTTACTGTATGATTCTACAAATATCTTACAAAGCTGAAACTTTTCAGAAGTAAACATTGGATCGGTGGTAAGTATCGAAGAACACATTCCTGCAATGTCTTCGATGGGTCTGCCAACTCTCGATTCTTCAAAATCCATACCCCAAATGTGGTCCGCTAAGATAAAATTCCTTAGAATTGAATCGCCACGAATGCGAAATCCATCTGCTGTTTTGAACTTTGTATGAAAACGAGCGAACCATTCAGCCAACAAAACCACGAGTCTTTGTTTTTCATTGGTCGTTGTTTTTTCATCATTAATGATGTCACACAAATTTTCTCCCATGATGTAACCCATAATAAGCACGTTGTTCTCTTCATCCATTTCATAGACAAATGGAATGTGAAGGTTTGAGTCTCCTTTTTTCAAAACTGAATATTCTGTCTGCATTTGTCTTTTAAAACCAGGTACAAACCATTTTAATACACGAGGCTTATCCTTCATTGTA
>CAZYFW010000084.1:0-6375 GCA_964646685.1 uncultured Thermoplasmatales archaeon | reverse complement strand
ATATCCATGAGATATCTTGTACCAATGTCTAAAGAATATAAAAGACGTTTTTGTAAACATTGCTACCATTATCTATTACCACACGTCAATTCTAGAGTAAGAATACACCGCGGTAAACTAATTATATACTGCCATAATTGTAAAAAATATACCAGAGTCCCACTCAAAAATTCTATCCTCTATACTTAAATAAGTTATCGCTAATTACCGTTACCCAATTTCATCCCTATAAGGAGTATAAATATGACAACAGTAAATGATGTACCAGCTAAGGATTTAATCGACGAAGTAGCAAAGAGACTACAGAAAGATAAGTCTATTGTACAACCGGAAGACAGTAGCTACTTGAGAACTGGAGTGTCTAAAGAAAATCCTCCAGTAGAAAAAGATTGGTGGTACACCAGATGTGCATCTATTCTTCGCAAACTATACATCCATAATAATATTGGCATAGAACATCTAAGAGCAGAATACGGCGGTAAAAGGGATCGTGGCTCCAAACCGCACAAGGCACGAAGTGGAAGCGGATCTATTGTCAGAAGGTCATTACAGCAGCTAGAAAAAGCAGGATACGTAACAAAGATTAAAGGAAAAGGCCGAGTACTAACTCCAAAAGGAAGATCATTTTTAGATAATACTTCGCAGGACGTTAAAAAGAACATTGAGACGTATTATCCTGAGTTAAAAAAATATTAATGGTTTGATAAAGGTTATTAGGATATATGGATGAAGAACTTGAAGAATTAAGAAGAAAAAGACTGCAGGATTTTCAGCAACAGGGGGAAATCCAAGAAGAACAAGAAAATCAAAAACAACAGTTTGAAAAGCAAAAGAAGATGATTCTTCGCTCAATTCTGACTACAAAAGCAAGAGAGAGGCTTGGAAGAATCAAGGTTGCACGTCCTGATGTTGTTGAATCTATTGAAAATCAACTTATCATGCTTGCCCAAAATGGGCAATTGAAAAATAAAATAAATGATGAGCAGTTACGGTTGTTACTCGTAAAGCTCATTCCAAAGAAAAGAGACATCACAATAAATAGAAGGTAGCCCTCTATGGCAACACATAAATCACTCGGAAAAAAGATTCGATTAAACAAGGCCACAAAGAGTAATAGGCGTGTGCCTGCATGGATTATGATTAAAACAAATCGACGGTTTACTCGTCATCCAAAAACGCGTAACTGGCGAAAAAACAAACTTAAGAAAGCTTGATTACTATGGCAGAAGAGATTGAACGCATCTATGTAATACCTTTAAAGAAATTCGGCATGAAATCCTCTACTAAAGCAGCACCTACGGCTGTCAAAAGAGTGAAAAAATATTTAACTAGACATATGAAGGTTGAACAAGAGAAGATATGGATTGATGATTCTCTTAACAATGAACTATGGTCTAGAGGAAAATACAAAATGCCCAGCAAGATAAGGGTAAAAGCCGTTAAATTCGAAGATGGGGTAGTCGAGGCATATCTTCCTGAATTAACTTTTAAGAAATCACGACGTGAATTATTAAAAGAGGAGAAAGAGAAGAAGGAACCAATTCTTAAGAAGGAAGAAATCGAAGAAGAACCTGGTGAAGGAACAGGTGCTGAGGATTATGAGGTTAGCCCGACTGCAGATGGTGAAGTAAAGATAAAGAAAAAGAAGGCCCCTAAAGAAGATAAAGAAAAAGAAGTAAAAAAGACACCTAAAAAGAAACCATCTAAGGAAGAGAAAGAACCAGCAAATCAAACAACTAAGCAAAAGCACAAAACTAATACGGAAAAACCTGCAAAAAAGACAACAAAGAAGCCCACAAAAACTAAGAAGAAGACTTCAAAGATAGTCAAGAAGAAAAAGTGAATACGCTATGCTACAACTGCTGGATTTTAATGAAGTGTCAAAAGCCAGCTTTGGGTATTTATAAATTATTGATATACTCTTTTATTTTTCTTTTAAACCATTTTTAAAGTCAATATTTGTTTTGAGATGAAAAAGAGAATTGGTTTTAGCTGTTAGTTGGATGACTACTTGGAGCGCTTTGGCTGTTTTGATTTGTTTCAAAGAATAGATTTTAGTTATTATTCTCCCAAAGAGGATATCCAGATGGGTTACCAGGTACCCACTCTGGGGGTATTCTGTAAGATCTGTAAAAAACACCATTACTTTCAAAAATCCCATCTCGAAGATCTGTATAATCCCATACAATATTTTTATCAGAGGTAACTTCAAAAACCCTGCAGCTGAAACCTTCGGTAATCAAAGTATTGCCATTTGGAAGACGTTGAGCTGAACTTACATATGGACTAAAAAAATGATGATCCTCACCGCTGGTAATATTTTTCCAGTGATGTAGAAAAACTTCATCTACCTTCTCGCTCTTTATGTTTGAGTATTCCCATTCAACTTCTTTTGTTATCGGATTAAATTGGATTACTCTAGAATAATTCCTAAACTTATTTGGACATCCGTACTCACCATAACCAGCTGCCCCACCATTGTCAAAAACAAGGATACTTCCGTGTCCTGGGAGACCATATGGTATCATATGGGCATTATGCGGTCCAATGATCTGTCCAATTTTTTGCCCCTCTACTGTATTACTTGAATAATCTGGTCCTACTCTCCAAACAATTGATCCGTTCTCTCTACTTATTATAGCAATAAAGTTTGCATGACGCGAATCAATGATTAGATTTTCTGGATGGAAATACCAATATTTTTCAGGATCACTATCATACCATTTATTCTTGCCTAATTCAGATACAGAATTAATATGGAGCCAATCACCCTCATCTGGAAAGGGTATTAGCCCAATGGTGAAATTCCAGGGAACGCTTGGCCTTTTACAACCTGTATAGCTTCTAATTCCCTTTTTTGCAGCCTCGTCAAATCCCATCTCGTCAAAATGATCAGTTGCATACCATATAAATCCGGTTAACTCACCATCATAATCCACTTCATATATCACATCATCATGAAAAACAAAATCTTCTCTAATGCTATCATTTTTTAATCCTTTTTTAGCTAGTATCAAAGTTTTGCCCTTTGGTACAAAATCCTGACCTGGAGCATAGTAACCAACAGGGTTTCCTTCACGTTGGAAGTCGTGATGCTGTTCTGCTGATTTCCTAAATATTCCTAGATCTTTCCAATCGTTGAAATTCCATAAAATATTCTTATGTAGAATATTAAAATTTATTTTCCAGGACTTCCAATTCTGTTGAACTAAATTAGAATTACCACTGTGAGCGTGTGATAGAGTTACCCATAAGCGGTTAGGGGACCTACCAACAATAACTTCTCCATTTGTAAGCATTTTTGCTGGAAAAGGATATGTTTTATAAAAAATTGAGGAGGGGAAACTACATCGCCATGAGTTTATCTCATTCCAATCCATATCTATTAATTTAGCTACTTCATTTAAAATATCTCTTAGAAGAGTATATACTACACATGAGGCATCTTCCCCCAATTGGTTGTTATTAATTTCTTCTGCTCCTAGGCTGAAAAGCGTATTGGTTAATAATAATCCTATTACAATGATTGTTACAATTATCTTCTTCATGCTTAGAGCCTCTGCAACTCCATTAATATTATTATATTTAACATAGTATATAAATTGGTCGCTCATCACTCTGTCATAGATATTCTTTAAATAACATTGTTATAATATATCACGATTTGGATAGTAAGATTTTTATTTGAGTTCTAATTCTGCGGTTTGATAGTTAAGGAGAAAAAAATGCTTCAACTGTTGTCATTTAATGAAAATCCTAGTGTCGGAGTTTTTTGTAGAGCAAATGATGAGATTGCATTTGTACGGAAGGGATTACTTAAGAAAGACAAGAATAAAATTAGCTCCACTCTTGATGTAGATCTTGTCGAATTGCAAATTGCCGATGCCAGTATCATTGGATCTTTGTTAACATTCAATTCAACTGGAGCAGTTGTTACTGATTTGGTAGATACTGAAACCGTAAAAGTAATTGAACAGCAGGGGTTTGATGTCTGCATTATAGAAGACAAGTTTAACGCTGCAGGGAATGATATTCTTATCAATGATAAAGGTGCATTGGTTCATCCAGATCTGGAAGACAGGGCTCTCCAGCAAATAGAGAAAACATGCAATGTACCAGTTTATAGAGGGACTATTGGATCACTAAAAACAGTTGGAATGGCTGCTGTAGTTACTAATAAGGGATTGTTGTGCCATCCTAAAGTCACACAAGAAGAGCAACATCAGTTAAAAAGGGTTTTTGATGTACAGGCGATGATTGGAACTGTGAATCATGGTGTTCCATTGATTGGAAGTGGGCTAGTTGCAAACACAAAGGGCGCCATTATCGGCAATCTTACAACAGGTATTGAAATGGGGCGTATAGAAGAAGCTTTAGGATTCCTTGGATAATTATTAATAATTTTATAACAAAAAATTTATAAAGAGCCCCTATATTATAGTTATATAAATATAATAATTCACCGGATGATAGCATGAGAGAAAAAAAATCATATGCTTTAAACAAGCAAGATGAAAAGGCAATACATTTGTTTTCAGAATTAGGGATGCCAAGAAACCTTGCAAAAACACTTATGTATATTTCACAGGTTGAGGAATGCCGTTCAGCTGAAATTGAACGGGGGGCAGACCTAAGACAACCAGAAGTAAGCGTTGCAATGCAAGAGCTTCAGAAAAAAGGTTGGATTAAACAGAGAGATATAAAAAAGAAAGGAAAAGGAAGGCCAGTCCATATCTACAAACTTACTGCCTCTCTTGAGAACATACTCAAAAACTTTGAGAAGGAAAAAATAGAAGAAATCAATACCGTCAGAAAAGATATATCCGAGCTCAAAGAGCTTGTTGAAAGTAGATAATCTTGGTAACATAACACCTCTTGTTTCTCCGTAAAAAGAGGTAGATTTTTGTACTATTTGCAATAGAACATGAGTTTTGATGATTAAAACAAATAGAACAACGTTTATAAGGAAAAATTCTTTGACTTCTACTGATTTGTTTCAGCATATCTTGGAGAGCATGTATGCCAACATATGATCAAAAAGTGCTTGAAAAAAAATGGCAGAAGAAGTGGCAGGAGATAAAAATCTACCATTTCGATTTTGAAAGCAAAAAAGAGCCTTACAGCATTGATGTACCACCGCGATATGCATCTGGGCCTCTACATGCTGGCCATGCTGTGCATTACACCCACATAGATTTTGCTGCCAGATACAAGCGTATGTGCGGATACAACGTGTTTTTTCCACTGTGTTTTGACGTGAATGGCATTCCTATTGAGGAGCGAGTAGAGCGGCAGTTAAATATTACTAGAAAAGACATCGATAGACATGAGTTTACAAAAAAATGTTCAGAATTTGCTAAGAAAAACATCAAAACCATGACCGATCAGTTCATTATTCTCGGAGAAAGCATGGATCCATCGATATATTATCAGACCGATGCAGAATATTACAGACGTCTTACGCAGATATCTTTTATTGAACTCTATAATAAAGGACATATCTATAAAGGAAAATTTCCAGTAAACTGGTGTCCACGTTGCATGACTGCAATGGCAGATGCAGAGGTTACATATAAAGATCGGAGAACAAAACTCAATTGGATTAAATTCTACTTTACAAAAGAACAGTCTGAACAGTTATTAAAATATCATGGTGTTGGGAAAGACGATAAAGGAATGTATGTAGAGATTGCAACAACGCGACCTGAAATGCTTCCTTCCTGTCAGATTGTTGCAGTTCATCCAAGTGACGAACGTGCACCATGGCTTGTTGGTCAAATACTTAAGGTTCCTGTTTTTAATAAAGAAGTAAAGATTGTTGAAGATGATGCAGTTGACCCTGAATTTGGAACCGGCGTTGTTATGGTTTGTACAGTTGGTGACAAAGAGGATTTAAACTGGGTATTCAAGTATAAACTCCCACTTGACATGAGTATAGACGAAGAAGGAAAGATGACAGATATTTGTGATAAATATCATGGAATGACAATCGAGGATGCACGTAAGGCAATTATCAAAGATATGCAAAAGGATAAAATACTGATCAAACAAGAGCCGTTGGAACAGAATGTCGGAGTTTGTTGGCGTTGTAAAA
Source organism: uncultured Thermoplasmatales archaeon (assembly GCA_964646685.1). Taxonomy (GTDB): domain Archaea; phylum Thermoplasmatota; class E2; order DHVEG-1; family DHVEG-1; genus CAZYFW01. The sequence goes on along the minus strand of CAZYFW010000084.1, from coordinate 281 downwards.
CACCTGTGGAGTTCATCAACGCTGAACAGTGGTTTTTGAGAACAATTCCATTCAAAAAGATGGTTCTCAAAGCAAGTGATGATATGAACTGGTACCCAGAATTCATGAGAATACGGCTGAAAGACTGGGTTGACTCTCTTGAGTGGGATTGGGTAATATCTCGTCAAAGGTACTTTGCAACCCCGATACCTCTTTGGGAATGCAAAAAATGTGAACATGTGGTGTTAGCACGACCAGAAGATTGCTATGTTGATCCAACAATAGATAAACCTCCTGTTACC
>CAZYFW010000083.1:0-6519 GCA_964646685.1 uncultured Thermoplasmatales archaeon | reverse complement strand
ACCAGATTGATCAAAATCATATTCATATTCTGGTTCTACTGATGTGGTCTCTATATATGCTAATCCATCTGGTAGGAAATCTATAACTAGTATATCCTCCAAGCAATTCGAATCGTTATAATAGCTAACAATGATTCTAAACTCTACTGTGTCTCCATAATATGCCTCAGTTTTGTTAACTGTCTTAGTTACTGTCAATGGCGAATAACTTGGTTCTTCATCTTCAGCACTAACAGTGGTAACTGCACAGCTAGAGACAATTACCAATAAAACCATCACGAAGCTTATCCCGACTTTTATTCTCATTTTATTTGCCTCCCAATTATCATATTTGCACCATATATTTGTATACATCTTCCTATATATTATTTTCTATTATATTAGTGTTTTATAGGAATGCTAGGAATAATATATAATGAAAGTGATATTTTAATGTATCGGTAATTTTAAAATAAAATAAACAAAAGTAGATAAATATTTATTATATTTTATATATAACTTTCTTTAAAATGAATTATAACGAGATGTCTAGATATTCTAATCGGTTTTAATACCAACTATTTCTAAGCTAAAGTACCGCCAAGTAATAACGAAGCTAAGACTGCAAGAAATGCAGTCATGCAACCAACTATCAACATTTGAATGCCATATTTGATCATACTCTCATCACTAATTTTGGCAAGATAGGCACCTAATATAGATAATAAAGCAAGTGTCAAAGTGATGCACCCAATAAATGCCTGTTCCACAGAAAGAAAACCAAATCGGGCAGCAATAAATGGAGATGCTACTAACATTGCAGCAAGAGCAGGAGATATACCATCAATTATGGCAGCAAAAATCGTTGCAAACCGATGTGATTTATAGTGCAACCCATTTTTCAGATCAGTAAGCATGGCTTTTTCCAATTTTTTTAATTTTTTTGTACGTTCGGCTTTTTCTGTCATATAGGCACCGCTCAGTCCAGATGTTCCCATTGCAATGGATCCAGCAACAGCGGCACTGATAATTGGCAGAGGTTCTAGTATCCCGGCAACATATGAACCGATGACCACTCCCAGCATAGTCAATGCCCCATCAAATGCATTCATCACAAAATAGCGACGGGTTATTTATCCAACGCCAGAAATTTTATGGTATTGTTTCCATCTATCCAAAGTTCTTTCCATTTTCTTCTTTGCCATCTGATTTTCACGTTCTATAAAACCAATCTACAAGATAGATTAAAAGGTTTTCAAATAAATCTTCTTCTGTTAATTTTATCGTCAACAATCCGATAAAATGTTTTGTCGTTTTTTAGCCGACAAAATAGAAAACTATTTAAACTTGTAAAAGCACATAAATATTTGTAAAAATAAATAAAATTGGTGCAAAATAAATGCGAAAAACTAAGGTCAGTCAAGATAAAAGTCTGGAGAAAGCAGTCAGTGATATACTGCAATCCAGAGCACGATCGCGCATTTACTTGTATCTATTAAGAAAAAATGGAGCAAAAACTGAACAAATTATTAAAGGGACAAGACTCCACCCAAGTACCGTTCGAGAAACACTATCCAAGATGTACGATCAAGGGCTGATTTATCGAAAGAAAATGAAAAATGATAGCATAGGAAAAAACCCGTACATCTATCATGCTATTCCGCCTATGAGGCTATTAAAAGGTTATGCAAGTGAGATGGAAGATAGGCTTAACAAACTTGCAAATCTTGCTTTTTCTTATGAAGAGCGAAAAAACCATCGTCCTATAAGAATTAAAATTTACGAGGGGGTAGATCACCAATGAATATACTATCATTGGCGACAATCCTTGTAAAACGACCAAAAACGGTCATTTTAGTATTTACCATACTCACTATTTTGATAGGATATCAGGCAACAAACATCTACATGGAATCCGACCTAAAGACGTTCCTTCCAAGTGACGACCCAACTGTACAACTCTGGGAACGAATTGATCAAGAATTCCAAATAGGTGCAACAATCCTCATCTACGTCGAGGCAGATGATATACGTGATTCCGAGGTGTTAAAGGAAATCGATCGTGTGAGTTCCAGCCCAAAGATAAATCCATATGAAAATGACAACGGCGAACTCGACGGAGTGTTTTCAGTTCGGAGTTTATCAATTTTGATAAAAGAAGAAAATGCAAAACCAATGATTCCAGGGAGTCTGGGTGGAACAGGAAAAAAGGAGATCCCTGATGATGCAAATTTAATTTCCAGATATCTAACAAGACCTACAGTAAGTCAAATGAAAGATGTTCTTTATACAAACAGATATAATGCTACGGTCATCATTATCCAGCTTGCTGAGGATACAGGTTACGAGGGAATCCTGGAAAGAGCAAAAGATGCCATAGAGCATAGAGGAACATCTTACACGGAAATGACTGTAACTGGTACAATTGCAATTCAAAAAGCTATCCAGAAACAAACCATGGACTATCTTAAGATTGTTTTCCCACTTGCACTAATCTTTGTATCTATCGTACTATTCTTCTTTCACAGAAATATTAAGGGGATTATCATTGCCTTCTTGCCGCCAGCATATGCTCTTGCCTTAACCTTTGGGGTAATTGGTACATTACAACCAGCCTTAACAATGCTATCCGTTTCAATAGCTGCTCTTTTGATGGGGCTTGGTGTTGACTATTCGATTCATCTCATGAACCGTTTTGCTGAGGAACATACTATGGAAGATAAGATACAAAGAACGGAAATAACTTTGAAATCTACTGGAAAAGCGGTTCTACTTTCTACAATCACCACTATGATAGGATTTGGTTCATTAATGATTTCTAGTATGTCTCCAATTGTAACCTTCGGTTTTGCCTGTGTTATTGGCATTCTTTTCTGTTTTATCTCTGCTGTCATACTTGTTCCTTGTCTTTCAGTCATATTGAAATTTGAGAAAAATGGAAGTAATCTAAGTTGGAAGAAATTTGCACTATTCACACTTAATAACAAAAAAAGAATCATTGCCATCGCCTGCTTTTTTGCAGTAATGTCACTCATTCTTTTACCACAGATAAAAACAGATGTTAACTATCTGGAGATGGCCCCTGAAGGTATACCTGAGATAGAGAAACTACGAGAATATTCTTCCAATTTTGGTAGTGGGGTAAACTTCAATGCATTGTTCATTGAAACTGATGCTAAAGGTCTTACTTACCCTGAAACTCTTGATGCTATCTATGAAATGGAAAACAAAATTAGGGCTGAAGGGGCAAACGCATATTCACTAGCTGACGAGATCAAACACTTGTTTGATATTCTTGAAAGAAAGACAATCGTAGGCAAATTATCTGAACTGGTTGACGTTGATAAGATTCTCTTTGATCGAATAGCAAAAGAAGGGCTGATTGATGAAGATTTTTCAAAAACGATTGTTCTTGTGTATGTTCCTGTTGAAAACAGTATAGGAAATGCAGAAAAACTCGTTAACAAAATCAATGATATTGCATCAGAGACAACTCTACCATATGGCGGAAAAGTATCTTATCTTACTGGTCAGGATGCGATCAATGTGGCCATTAACAAAAAACTTGCTGATGAGCAAACCCGTTCAATAATAATTGCAATATTGCTTGTATTGGCTTCATTAATCATCATCTTCAATTCGTCTCGGTATGGATTTTTGACTATGATTCCAGTGGCTTTCATTCTTATTTGGGAGCCAGGGTTCCTAGTCGCTTTGGATATCCCATTATCTGTTGTAACGATTTCCATTGCTTCTATCATGATAGGTATAGGAATCGACTACGGGGTCCATATTACACAGAGAATACGAGAGGGACTTGCTAAAGGTTTATCAAAATTTGAAGCGACGAGAACAGCAGTTGAACGAACAGGTTTGTCATTGGTAGAAGCGGCGTTGACAACTGTGGCTGGTTTAGGTGCTATTTATTTTGTCAACATTCCAGCTCTGCAGGAATTTGGTCTTGTAGTTATCTTAATGACATCGCTTTCCTGCATAGCAGCTGCTCTGATTCTACCCGCTTTATACACTCTAAAATCTGTCAAATAGGATATTATTTTCTTCCATAGCGAAGCATTGTTTTCACAAAAGGAATGTCAAATGCAATATTGCTCACCAGAATTATGAACGCTAACATTAACTCACCGTTAAACTCAGGGTTTCCGACAGAATATCCATTTTCAAACCAATGATACAAAAATAGGAAAGAGATAACTACGGGCAATACAACAAGAAGCGGAGTAAGTATCAATTCAGTCCTCAGTATCTTTGCATGATTTTCGTCATTTTTCAAATATTCCATCGCTTTATTATTCATGTTCTCACCAAGTATAGATGATAGGTTCTGGGAGAGCTATTCCAATATATTGTGCACTTAACCATATGGCAAGCAGAAAAATTGCAGGCAACATCTGAATCATAAAATCATCATCCAACCACCAGAACTTTTTGGTCTCTCCAATAACAGCGCCTGTTGCTCCGACAACAGAAACTAACAACATCAGCCATATTGCTGCCTTGTACCAAGCAATCATAAAGAACAACAAGCATACTATAAATCCAGTGATATATACATATTTTTTTTCAAATCGATGCCTCACTTCACCCATGATAGGATCAGCGATACAAGCACACAGTATACAAGGTATCGCTATCTGCTGCGGGAATCGCAACAGCAATAATAGTAATATGCCAACTGCAAAGAACACATAGCTGCCAGCCCTGTTTTTTTCATACATTCTCAATCCAAAGAAATGCTTGCTGTCAATCTTTCCATTAATCCGCAGATATTCAAGAAGGATAGTAAAAATAACAATTCCTAGTGGCACCCAGAATTTGGCTAGATTAAGCCACTCAATGTCGTTGGGCATTAGATAGTATACTAAAAAAGCAGCTCCAAAGGTATGAAAAACGCGTCTGTACCAATGTACATTAAACTCGAGAGAATCTATTTTCCTTTTAAGTTCTCTAGATTGATCTACTATTTTTTTCATATTAAATTACAACAAATAACGCTTATTTTCCAAGGGTCATGATACCTTGTTTACTTCCAACTATTACTTCGTCAACAAGTCCTACAAACAAACCGTTTTCTGCTACTCCCGGAATGTTGTTAATGTCTTTTTCCAATTGTTCAGGCTCAGCTATACGTTCAAAATCGCAATCCAAGATATAGTTGGAGTTATCTGTTATGAATGGCTCATTCATAATTTTTCTTAATTCTACTGTACATCCAAACTTTTCAAGTGCTTTTTTTGTTGATTGCCAGCCAAATTTGACCACTTCTACGGGTAACGGGGAGCCAATACCCAACGCTTTGACAATCTTTGAATCATCAACAATGATTATCTCTTTTTTCGAATGATATGCGATAATCTTTTCTCTTGTTAGTGCGCCTCCCCCTCCCTTTATTAAGTTGAGGTGCGAATCCACCTCATCCGCGCCATCTATAGTAATATCAATCTCTGGGTTTTCCTCTAGAGTGGTAAGAGGAATATTTTGTTCTTTTGCTATTTTTTTAGTATGCATTGATGTTGGTATTCCCTTGATGTTAAGTCCATTCTTTATCAATTCCCCGAGTTTTTTCAGTGCGTATTCCGTAGTAGATCCTGTTCCAAGTCCAACGATCATACCATCCTCGATACACTCGACAGCTTTTTCTGCTGCAAGTTTCTTCATTTCTTCTTGATCCAATAGTTCACCAAGCTGTGTAATATCAAATGAGTACAAAAATTTATACTTAATATTTGGATTATGGGCATGAGACTATGTTATCTAAATGTGATGAACACGGATATTATCGAGATGAATCCTGTCCGGTTTGCGGTGAAAAAGGAAAATTCTTGATGAATGATCAAGAACTTAATGCACTAAGTCGAATCATGGCTGGTGCACTACGGCATTTCCCAGATAAACTTGGATTAATGATGGATGGCAAAGGGTGGATAGACATCTCATCTCTTATTGAGGCTATTGGTATAAGTAGATCTGGGTTTAATTGGCTTAGAGTACATCATGTCGAGGCACTGGTGGAAACTGATCCAAGGGGCAGATATCAGATCGATGGTGGCATGATACGAGCAACATATGGTCATTCTATAGAAGTTGATCTTGATGATTTACCCATTGCTGAAATAGATGCGTTTTATTATCCAGTTACTGAAGAAGAAGTCGATATTATCGTTGAAGGTGGTTTGCATCCAATAGATCGAAAAAAGGTACATCTTAGCGGAAGTATCGAAAAAGCAATGGAAGCAGGAAAAGTGAGAACAGACGATCCACTTATTTTAAAAATTGATGGTGCAAAGGCAAAAAAAGATGGTATAAACATCTATCATGCGGGTAAAGATGTATATGTGACTGACAGCATCGATGCTAAGTATATTTCCAAAGTAAAGAAATCAGAAATGAAAAAAGTCGAAGAAAAGCATTAATAGCCGCCATTGAATTCAGGCACATCTCTCGTTTTGGGCTTGTAGCTCAGCTAGGCAGAGCAATCGGCTCTTAACCGATTGGCCAGGGGTTCGAATCCCCTCAAGCCCG
>CAZYFW010000082.1:0-6543 GCA_964646685.1 uncultured Thermoplasmatales archaeon | reverse complement strand
AATTGAAGAAGGTGCTGAAACATATAGCTGCTTGTTTCTTATTACTATTGAAATTTCTTTACTTAATTCCCTTTTTTCTGCACGAATAGTAACTCGAGTATCTTTATTAACAGAAGGAGCAATTAACCAAGCATTTCCAAACAGACCTGTACTACCTTCAATATTATAACCTAAAATTTCTACTAATGCATTTTTAACATTATTGCCATTTTGATCTATTACACGAACCTTAATAAGATTCCCCTCAAGATGAAAAGAAGAAGTCAGTGGTTCATCAATAAATATTGCTTCAACATTCTCTGATTCTACAGCGAGTTCTTGATTAACTTCATTATTCGCATATATTGCTTCTGTAACACCATTATATACTCCTGTTGTACTAAGTCCACCGAAGATTAGTATCGAAACCAGCCCAATTATTACGATTTTCATTTTTTTATTTTTCATATTTATCACCTTTTTCATTTCTATGTCTTTAAGCCCTTATTTTTATTTGAGCATATAAATAGATTATTGGAAGATCTTCGAATTTTTGGAAGTTTTTCGAATAAGACCCTGCAAAATAGGTTTAAAACTAAATTTCTATGCAGCCATCATACTATTAGAGAATATACAAACGAACTAAATATAAATCAAATATAAATTTAGAATTCTATTATTCTTTCTTCAACAATTCTAGCTTTTCCACCGACTTTTACTACATCTCCATTTATTTCAACAAAGACTCTACCGGGTCGCCCTATAATATCTCCTTGTTCACAGATTAATTTTTTATCTTTTACTATACCGTTTTTCACTAAATAACTGGAAACAGCACCATTGGCCGTCCCAGTGACGGGATCCTCGATAACGCCATACAAAGGACAAAAAACACGAGCATGATACGCAGATTCAGGTTCAACTGTTTCAAATGTAAAAACATGATAACTACCTGTTCCCAACTTAGTACAAATATTTTCAATTTTTTTAATATTAGGCTTAATGGTCTTAAGAATATCAAAAGATTTTACACAAATAGGTAGAGTGAACAAACCGGTAGAAACAATTTGTTTAGGCAGATAATCATCAATATCTTCACTAGGGATATTTAATGAATCAGCAATTTCAAATATATCTAAATATATATCTTTTAATACAGGTTTTGCTTGAGTCATCATAACTCTACCAATCACGCCATCAGAAAATATAAGGTCAACCGGCAAAACACCCGCTTTAGTCTCTTGAGTAACAACACATTTTTGTGAAAATAATCCCTTTAATGCCATAGTAAAAAACGTAGCAATAGTACCATGGCCACAGAGTTCAACTTCAACAGTTGGTGAAAAGAATAATAACTTATAATCAGCCTTTTTACTTGGAAAAACAAAAGCAGTTTCAGATACAGCCAACTCTTTAGAAACTTGTATCATCTGTTTATCAGTTAGATTTGGAGAATTAAGTAAAACACCTGCAGAATTCCCACCATCAAGTGATCCAGTGAAAGCGTTTACCTTCAAAACATTGACCTCCATAGTTGCTCATCGCCTATGATTCCAATCTTTTGCCCCAAAACATTCCTTTTCAAATTTTTGGGTCAACGCAATTTCCTCTTCAGTTAGTTCTCCTATAACAAGCTCAACATCAAATCCTTCTTCAAAACCTTTCTTCATTGCCTGAGCAACTTTTTCAAAAGGTATATCTTTTTCTAAAATATGTTTAATTGAAGTAACTCGCTGCTTTACGTCTGCAATTAATTTGTCTTTTATCTTCTCATTCGGAACCTTGAGCAATGAAAACATTTTGTCAACATCGACATCTGTCAAAACTGTTCCATGTTGTAAAACAGTTCTCGCTTTTCTTGTCTGGGCATTTCCTGAGATCTTCTTCCCATAAGCAATAATGTCGTTTATTGGAGCGTATTTACTTTCAACTCCTAAATTATTTAACCCTTTCATCACAGCCCCACAAATCCTACCATAGCTTTCTAGGACATTCTTTGGGATTTTCGGATGAGAATCTGGGATGACAATACTATACGTTAATTCTGATTCATGAAATACAGCTCCGCCACCAGTAATCCTTCTCACATACTCGACACCGTGTGTTTTGCATGCATCTAAATCAATCTCCTCTACCAAACTTTGAAAATATCCTATAGAAATAGCAGGAGGTTTCCAGGCGTAAAACCTTACTGTAGGCGGAACCTTACCCTCACTATTTGTAACAAGCACAGCTCGATCTATTGCCATATTGGTAGCTGCAGTATTGAATCCTGTTTGCAATAATCTCCATTGTTCTTTCATGCTTTACACATCAATATTCCTTCAGTCAATCCTTCCGCATGTAATCCAATGAACTGAATTTTGTGCTCTTTAATGGATAACTGTATTTTTTCCAACAATGTCGCTCTCTCCAATAACATATTTTTCAATTCATTTTCTATGACTTCTATTGATTCTTCAGGATAGGCAAAAAAATCTCCAGTGATCCGCACACTATTTATCAAATTATTTTTTTCATTATAATCAAGAATAATTTTCAACAATTTTCCGTCTGGAACCTTATAAACTGATTTGGATTGCATTTGGTAGGTAGATTCTTTATTTATTTATAAATTTCATCTTTATATTCAGCAAATCGCTTTTTCTGCATGATAAGAGCTTCTGACTAACGGGCCTGATTCAACGTGTTTAAAACCTAGATTCATGGCAATTTCTTTGAATTCATTGAACTCTTCTGGCGTGTAATATTTTTTAATCTCAACATGCTGCCTCGTTGGTTGCAAATACTGACCAATAGTCAAAAAATCGACGTCTGCCTCCCTTAAATCCTGCATTGTTTTGATGATTTGACCTTTGTCTTCGCCCAAACCTACCATAAAACCAGATTTTGTTTTCATCTTTCTGTTGATTTTTTTGATTGTTTTTAATACATTCAAACTTGTTTTATAATTCCCTTCTGGCCTTATTGTGGGAAATAGCTCTTCAGAAACTTCCATATTATGATTGACAACATCTGGTTCGGCATCAATGACCTTTTTTAGTGCTACCTCATCGCCCTTAAAATCAGGAATAAGAACCTCAATGTTGCAGCTCCTGGTTACATGTTTGATTTCGTTTATAACTTCAGAAAAAATACCAGCCCCACCATCTTCCAAATCATCTCTCGTTACAGAAGTAACAACGGCATAGCTTAATCCTAGCTCTTTAACACTTTCTGCAACATCTTTTGGTTCATTTGTATTGATCGGTAATGGTTTTCCATGTTTTACATTACAATATCCGCAATTCCTTGAACAGGTGTCCCCCATGATTAAAAAAACAGCTGTGCCATTGCCAAAACATTCTGCCATATTGGGGCATTTTGCCTCTTCACAAATAGTATGTAACTTAGAGTTTCGTAAGAGAGACTTCATTTTAACGTAACTTTCACCGCTACCAATCTTTACTTTTAACCAATCTGGATGACGCCTCATGTCTAAACACCCATCGTTACCCGTAAAAGATCGCGTAGACCTGGTGAAAAGCCTAGAATCAGAATTCCTATTTTCAATAGATTTACTAAAGTCAAATGATCCTTGAGCTCTTCCTTATATAAAATATCGAATACGTAGATAACAACAATAATCAGAGCGAACTTTGCTATGGGGAACAAAGGTCCCCATATTTCAAGCAAAAAATTAGACGCGGGATGTTTTTCTGAGTAGCTTAATCCCATTAAAAAAGGATCTTTGATACTAATGTAACTTGTAAGTCCATCCATTAGATGGCCGGCAAGCATTGTCAGATTTAACGGATTTCTATATACTGCTATGTTCTCTTTGTGCCTATACAAATAAGCAACAAGATAAACAAGTCCAACAATAAAAGCAACAAGACCTATGACAATTGCAAATACATCAAACCTTACGCCTGCAGAAGCACTCCACTGATCACCCAGGGTCCATCTTACAATTAAATACAGAGATGGAAGTAAAAGAATCGCCCCTCCTAAAAATACGACGGTGTTAACGGTTAATTTAAGTTTATTATATTTTTTTTCAAGGTAATAGCCAAGTAGCAAAAATAATAATGCATACGCTGCAATTTGGAGATAGATTAACGGGGAAATGAACCAATAGACAAACGGTTCATTGAAATAATTTGTATCTTCGAGAGCTCTTGTTACTGGACCAAACAAAATATATGGCATAAGCGCAAGACAAAATCTCCAATCAATCTTTATCTCGAGCTTCTTAAGAAATTTATAGATTACAAACAAAGCAGCAATAAGAATAATTCCATAGGTTATCTCGGACAATAATGTATAACCCTCTTCTGCAGGTATGCCGTTATATGTCGCAGTCATTGAATTTGGAGTTGCATCTGCCACTACCGGGCCCCAGTAATACTTCCATATCCACTGATCATATACTAAACTCGGTGACACTATGTATCCAACGATAATGGCCACTACAATTAGTAGAGGTATGCTGAGATAAATGAATGTCTTATGTTTTTGACATCTCTCTATAAATTTCATGTATCAATTCCTGAAAGGAAAAAATAATATATTAATTAATCCCCCCCAGCAGTAGGCTTATTTTCAATATAAAGAAAAAATAGGAGTATACTATTGTTGAATGAAATCAGTGTAAACAAAATATGAGTGCAGGGGAAGGGATTTGAACACGAAAATAACGGCATGCTATAAATTAGCATATATGGATTTAATTTTCTGAAATATCCCTATTTAGTAATATTTAATAATAAAAGCAATGAATTAATGATAGTATTTATATATTGAGTAAAATAATAACAATACAATGAACCATGCTATTAGAACTGGATTTAGTTTTGGCTTAACCTCAGGCATTATTGGAACACTAGGTTTAATTGTAGGACTCCACGCTAGCACCAACTCAAAACTCGTCGTCATAGGGGGAATTCTTACCATCGCCATCTCAGAAGGATTTTCTGAGTGCGTAAGCATGCGTTTTTCAAAAGAATACGAAAACATTTACAACGAACGACAAGTATGGGAATCAACCATTACCACATTTCTAGGTAAATTCATTTTTTCATCTATATTCATTATTCCTGTACTTCTTTTAGAATTACACAAAGCTATCATAATCAGTATTATGTTTGGATTGTATTTCTTGTTTATCATTAGTTTAATTATCGCTCGAGAACGATGTGCAGATCCAGTAAAATTAATTGCAAAAAATTTAATTATCACCGTGGTTGTTATCATCATAACTCAGTTTGTAGGAATGTGGATTTCGTTCACGTTTGGATGATGCCATACATTTTGAATTTATTTTTTTAATAAAAAGGAAAAAATGCAGGGGAAGGGATTTGAACACCTGGACGTAGGAGGAAAATGCCTGATATCTTAGGATTTATAAAAGAATAATTGTTTTTAAATTATAATTAGAAGGAGGCTTAAAATACCTTAGAAGTGAATCTAGAATATTATGTATTTTATTCAATTATGACAGTTGAACACAGTGAAACGATAGAAATAGAAAAAACACCAACTAAACAAAATGCATTTGTTTATATTCAAAATAAAACTATATAAATCTAATAACCTCAATTATTTGAATATCCTCCTCTAAATAATCAATATTTTCTCCAATTCCAATATAACCATTAATTGAAATAAAATATCTCCAATAATTAATTGTAAAAAAATCGGGTTCTGTATGCTGTATCTCTACTGCATTAAAAGTTACATTAATTTCTAAATTGTCCTGTTTTGCATATAGTGAAAACTTAGTAGGAATAAATCTGGCAGTATGAAATTTATACTCACTAGCTATAAAACTAATGTTGTTAGGGTCAATTCCTATATATCCACCATTTAAACTACTTAAAATCCCAAGATTTTCAGCAATTGTATCATCTCCAAACCTAGTTTTTTTAATTTTAGCCCAAGTTAATGAATAATTTGTACTCATAATTTTTCCCCAATACCAACCTGTTGCCCTAATACCTGTTCTAAGTGAAAAATTCCAGTTGTGATCATGATAGCCGGTACCAATTACTTGGTGTTCCTTTTCATTAATAGTAATTGTTCCAAAGACATCTGCTTTCGGTTGTGCAACGGTCCAACCTTCATGAGAAGTGACATATGTAAAACCTTCAGATTTTCCAACAAACGTTAAATTAAGCTTTATTTTTTCAACTTCAACAGCAATTGTATAGTTCCAATTACCGGTTTTATTATATTCATCATAATCAAATTTTATTAATGGTTCATTTTTATATTTTACATCTGGAAATTCTTTTGAAATTTGAAAATCTCTTAATGGTTTTGTTATAACTAATTTTTCTTCAACCTTTGAGTTATTATAAATATTTATTAATTGATGTACAAAGCCCCATTTTCTAAAAGATAATATTCTTATTCCTAAATGAACACTGTAGTTGTCATCAAATACTGCATCAAAATACCACCATTCATATGAAGGAAAATTTTTATTTCCATGATATGCATCGTTTTTTGGAGTAATTGGATTAATAACTAAATTGCTTTTTTCTTTATTTAAAACTGATATCTCCAAACCGTTTGTACTAG
>CAZYFW010000081.1:0-6631 GCA_964646685.1 uncultured Thermoplasmatales archaeon | reverse complement strand
TTTACAAAAACCATTTACTAGAGAACAATTGCTTGATTTTGTAAAAAGTAAGATAAAATGAATATATTTATTTCGCCTCAACAACTTTTTTGATTGTTTTAAAATCCTCAAGCAACGTATTTTTGGTATCTGGATTGTAAGTTGCAACAGCTGGATGATACATTGGTGTGATAGTTATCTTGCCGAACACTGTATTAACTTGAAATATCTTTCCATGAACTTTACTTATCTTGTCAGAAGCCAACCCAAATTTTTCAAGAGTATATGATGTAGCAAAATTTCCAAGTGGGACAATAACCTTTGGTTGTATAAGTTCTATTTGATTGTTTAAATGTCCAGTGCATGCTTCTATTTCAGATTTTAACGGGTTTCTATTCTGCGGTGGTCTACATTTTAGAATATTAGCGATATATATCTGATCTCTCTGTAATCCAATAGACATAAGCAATTCGTCAAGAATCATACCTGCTTTTCCAACAAAAGGTAAACCTTGCTGATCTTCGTGATAGCCAGGAGCTTCACCGACGAACAATATTTTTGCATCTGTTGAGCCACCACCAACAACTGCTTTATGTCTTGTTTTCCACAGAGCACAGTTTCTACAATTTTCTATAGCATTGACAATCCGTTTCATCTCTTCCTCTTTAGGCATAGACAAACCTCAATTCAAGTTCATCTTTATATCTCTTAATGTTATTCCAAAGTTAGATAATATGTATAGTAAAGAAAAAGATAATTTGATTTTTGTCAGGCTGCTGTCAGATGAAGAACTGCAAGATCAACTAAGGGAAGTGTGTAAAAAACATGATGTAAAAACTGCTGTGATTCTTTCAGGCATCGGACAGTTAAAAAACTTTAAGTTAGGATATTTTAAAAAGAAAGGAGATTATTCCCCAGAAATATTCGATAAACCTTATGAACTCCTGTCATTATCGGGAAATATCTGCCTACAAAATGGAGAATATCTGCTTCATCTCCACGCAATTCTCGGTGACGAAAATAAGCAATTAGTCGGTGGTCACTTCATAGAAGGAACTGTAGAAATTACTAATGAAATCGTTTTATTGAAAACACCCATTGACGTAAAAAGAAAGTTTGAAGAGGCCACAGGCCTCAAAGGCATTTATTTTGAATAAAGTATTTTTACGATAACATTGATTACATCTACAATGATTGGAGGAAAGGGATATGAAAAATCTTAGCGAGATCAATGAAAAAATTAAAGCATTAAAAACGGCACGAGATATTTTACAACATGAGTATTCCCAATCTGAATTTCACAAAAAGAAAGAAAAACATCCATTGTCACCAATACCTTCAGCCCCAGAAGATGAAGAAGTATATAAGCTGTTAACAGCAATCCATCAATTGGAAAAATATGTAAAAGAATATCAGGAGCAGCAATTTTCTTTATTGAAAAAACATAGTTAAATTACTTTCAGAGTATATTTTTTCTAATGCCAAATATAGATTTTATGAGAACAATAACAGGTATAATCTCTAATCTCCCTATCCACATGCTAAGAATTAGCGTTGTTTTTGCAATGGGATCCATACTGATACTAGTTATTCCTGTCGTGAGCCCAACATTTCCTTGAGCCGAGCAGACTTCAAAGATAGCATTACCAAGAGGTTGATCTGGGAAGCGATTGGTTATCACAACGATTCCTATTGTAAGAAGAATTACCCAAATAAATGAAATAATGGCTGCTTCATTGATTAAATCCATGGCCATTTCTTTTGATAATGATTTTCCCCCAAACTTGTGAACAAACACCCGTCTTGGTGTTGAGATTGCACGTTTTATTCTCCATCCGGCTCCGTTATAAAGCAAGATTGCTCGAAAGAGTTTGATACCTCCAGCTGTTGAACCTGCAGCCCCACCAATAATCATGGCAAATGATAGAATTAGTTTTGTTGATTCGGCCCAAGATGATAAATCACCCACCGTAGCAAAACCTGTACATGTTAATGCCGATACAAATTGAAAACCCGATTCTTTTAGCGATTCAAGACCATTTGAATACCCGCCTAAATTGACAAGCGTTAAAACCGTAACACCAAGCGCTATCAAGACAATCATTGCTTTTAACTGCGCATCAGCGAAGAAATTCTTTATTCTGCCCTTTAATAAATCATAGTGGGCAACAAAGGCAATAGCACCAAATATCATGAGAACAACCATGACGATTCTTGTTGGGGTTCCAAAACCAGCTAAGCTATCACTAGTAACTGAAAAACCGCCAGTTGCTAGCCCAGTCATGGCATGATTTAGCGATTCCCAAGGCCCCATTCCAGATGGGTCAAACCACCCAACAATCCATAAGGCAAGGACTCCAAGTATGGTATATAAGATAAATATCCACCAAATGGTTCTTACCGTGGAGACTATTGAGGGATGAGTCTTTTGTTCACGTGCCTCTCCTTTATACAAGACGAATGAACCAGTTCCAGGTCGTGCTAAAATAGAGAGGGTCAAGACAATAACACCGACGCCACCGATCCACTGAATCAAAGAACGCCAGAACTGCAATGTATATGGTAACAAATCTTCGAATTCTACCATAGTTAGACCTGTACCAGTCCACCCTGACATAGATTCAAAGAATGCTGACAAAGGCAACATTGTTTCCAATGTTCCTGTGTTGTAAGGTATCAACCAAAATGGTATACATCCAATCAATGAGATGAAAAACCAACCAAGAGCAGCGGTGACCATCGCACTTTTGAAGTTAGCTTGATCAGCATTTTTGAAAAGATAATAAAGTGGCAGACCTATCCCAAAAAAGATGGCTGATGTAATAAGCATTGGACCAATACCATCAACAATTCCATCAGGGCCAAATTCACCAAAATATAGCGGAACAATTAATGCAATAAGGGCAACAAAACCCATAATGATAAAGATTGCACCTATGTCCCGGAGGACACTTCGTAGATCACTCATATTTTCTTTCCTTCTCTCGTGCCAATTTGGTATAAGTTTTTCATAAATAATAAACAACAACTACTTATATCTTTACAAAAATATAAGACTATCAAAGTTAGTTTTACACATAATATTAATTAAGTATTATTTCCATATAAAATATTGAGAATGGGAGAACATAACAAAATTTTAACTCAAATTAGAAAGGACTTAGAGCTAGTAGATTCAAAATTGAAAAAATGGAACCTGAATTATTTCTTGGCACAAAAAAATAGATATTTGATGGACCTAAATTTTGTTAAATTCTATTATAAATATGGAAAGATTCTTGAGGTTGGTTCCATACCTTGTCATTTTACCGCTTTATTAAAACAAATAGGTTATCCTGTAATTGGTTTAGATCTAAATCCAAATCGAGCTAAAGAGCTTATTGAAAAATATAATTTAACTGTAATAAAATGTGATGTTGACAATGAAAAAATTCCATTTGAGAATAATACTTTTGGCTTTATAATTTTTAATGAAGTTTTCGAGCATCTTAGAACCAATCCCATATCTACTTTAAAAGAATTACATCGAATACTAAAAAATGATGGTATCTTGATGCTAACAACCCCAAATCTATACTCCTTGATCAATATCATTATGTTTTTAAGGGGAAGGGGCTTTAATGATGCATATGATGAATTTGAAAAATTACATAAAATAGGACACGTAGGTCATATTAGAGAATATTCAACTAGAGAAGTTAAAAAATTTTTAGTAAATACAGGTTTCAAGATAATTGGCGTTAAATATAGAAATTGTGAATTTATGTTAAAGGGTAGAGAGAAAGAAGTTAGTCTTGTTAAGAGAAAACTATCTGATTTCTATTTTACTATTATAGATGCGGGTTTAAATTTATGTTATAAAATAAACCCAAAGTGGTATCCTATGCAAATGATAATATGCAAAAAAGAAGCCTCTTAATTTTTAATTCTTTTATATATGGAATGTATAAATCATTTATGGTATAATATCTTAATTTAGTCTAGTTGCTAAGAGCTTGTTCTAACTCTTTTCACAAACGTATTTGTCATTTCTCCTCCCTCAAACTGCAATTTCAAAACAAGCAATGTTATATAAGATTAATTTAAATGGAATATACTCAAAGAAATGAGAGATAAAGCATAGGGAACTATGGAATAAACTCTATGCCTCATCCTTTTATTTAAGGAGTAAACCATCTATATTTTTATCTTTATTTAAACTATCCAAATCGTCTTTTTCTCCGAGAAATATCTGCTTATATTTTTACAGATTTCTGATCTCTGTTATCCTTTTCTCTAGATCTTCTTTTAATTCATTAGCAATATTTCTCTTGGTAAATACATCTGCTTTAGAAGCAATTGCAATCTTGTTTGCTAAAATTCGTGCAACTTTACCTCTGTGATCTCGTGAGGCTCTATTGACTAAAGGATGTTGAAAGATAACACCGTGTTTTGGTGGTTTCCCCCCTTCTTTCTTAAATCTGAAAAGCGCTTTTTCCGCACCCAATAGTTGTATTGTAGAAGATGGAAGAAATGCGAGTCGTTCAATACCTCCGGCTAGTGATATTAATCGTGCGCCAATCAGTGATCCTATAATTTGGGTGATATTTGGAGCGATACTTTGCATATCTTTTTCAATTTGTTTCTCTAAATTCTTCATTTCATCATTAATAACTGTGAAGGCATGTTTAAGGGGTTGTATTTTTTTATCATCAACTGGCAACACTGACCAACGTTCTAACCGTTCAGAAAGCAAATTAGATGTCTGAATAAACTCATCTAATGCATTTACCATCTGCATAACCTGCAAATCTTCTGATTCTAGCTTTTCTTTAATTTTATTCTGAGTTAATATCAATGATGCCTCATGCAACAAATCTTGTGAGAAACCAAAATCTTCTGGTTTTATGTCCGTTTTTTTGAAGAATGAGTCTATAGTATCTAGATTTCCTATTTGTTGTAATCTCTTTTCGCTTACAGTTATATCAACGCCTTTTGAAAGTTTCTTTTCTTCTGGAAGAATTTCATTTTTGTCGATTTTTGCAAGTCTTTGAGCAATTTCTTTTGTTTTCTTTGGAAATAATATTTTTTTCTGTATGACTTTTTCATCGCATAGAAATGTACCGAACCATTTTGTTATTAGATGCATATAACTTCTTAGTTTGATAATAAACGTGTTTTATTTAGTTTACGCTTTAAAAATTTGATAAAAAGAAAGAGAGATTTTATATTGATTATATGTTGTTGGTTTGACTGCTAGCCGTAGAGGAACTAGTTTCAATGGCCGATTGTTGCTGAAAGTTATTGTTTGGAATGTCATGTGGAATGTTTTGACTAGTAGATAATCCTACTTCATATCTCAGATCAAATATTCTAGCAGCCACATAACCATCTTTTCCTTTTGTCCTAGGGTCATATGAAGTTTGACTTTGCCGACATCCTTTTTTATCTCCATTATCATCTATTAATGGATGCTGCGGTTTCTCATCGGGGTGATTATCAAGATGGTCTTTAATCTCATCTGCAGTATACTCATAAACCTCTCCCAATGATATTTTTCCATCATTGTTGATGTCAGCAGACCCGTTTAATCCTTGATAAAAAAACCCTATAAATGGAGCGAGAGCTAGTTCATTCTCTTTAGAAGCACTGCAAATAACACGATTCTTGCCACTGAGTTCTCGGATGAATCCACCACTAAAACACGGCTGAAGAATAAACACAATTCTACGAGCTTTAATTCTATTTGTATATAAAGCTAATTCCCAATCAAACACTTTATCGGGGGTTAGTAAACTTCCATTATAATTGAATCCTATATTGGTTGCTTCTTGGTTATTATCTTTTATGTTCTCATAAATGTCTTTACTTTCTTCTTCAAGACCGAAGTAAGTATCATGACCATTAGGCCACAAATCAATTTCCCACTTACCGCCATAATAGGTCCCTAGATCTAGCCCATGGCTAATAACCTCTACAACAAGAAGATCGTTCTTGTCCAATTCATGCTCTCCACCGGATGTAAATTTCGTGAATACTTTTTTTATATTTGCTTCAGTAGAAGCCATATCAATAATTGAAGGGTCGCATGATAGGTTTTCATCCCATTCTTTTCCTTCTTTTACTGTTATAAGAACAAAAACATCATCATATGAAAAACCGTATTTCTCAGTCAAAACATTATACTGTCGTTGAGCATCATTCGTGAACCATTTATAATGTTGAGGGTCCTGATAAACACCTACTATTATCACTGCATATCTATTATGATAATAAAAACGATCAACATTCTTTGAATCGATTGTAACAGATTTATCAATATCAGTGTTAAGTTTTACATCTGATAAAGTAAATAATTCTTCATTATATGGAGATTGCGGAGCTGCAGATGTCGATGTATTATGAATTTCTATGGCGTTCAATGGAAATTTTGTTATCTCAGCATTCACCAATGTTGTAGAGGATGCTAAGAATAAAATTATAACAAATATAAAAGGTATTTTTTGCCAAATAATTTTTTCCATTTTTTTTACCCTTGATACATTAATTCATTGTTTATAGTATTTAAATATTATGAGCATTATTTAAATATTGTTGCCCAAACATTAAAGAGTTTGGTAGTGAAATAGGGGTTCCACCCCTATAACCCCGTTCCGCCTTCGCTTCCTCGGCA
>CAZYFW010000080.1:2706-6640 GCA_964646685.1 uncultured Thermoplasmatales archaeon | reverse complement strand
AGGCATTGACTTCTTCAGATCTTGTTTTTGGAATACTGATTCTAATCGGGCAATTAGTTGCAATAATGATATTATCAATGGCAATTCTTGGGATGCTACAATGGACCAAAACTTTTGACTTAAAAACTAACGCATTACTGACATTAGTAACTATCGTTACAATTCGCCTCTTGTCCGGCGTATAAAATCATTTTCCATTCATTTTTTCAAGTAGCCTTCCAAATTTTTCTTCACTTTCACGAAGAGCTTTTTGAGCCATTCCCTGCTGAGTTCTATCTCTAATAACAAGAGTTATACCATGTTTTCCATCTTCAAAAGTAGTAGGAATAATATTTATTCTAAAGTAAAAATCATCACCATCCATTTGAAAAGAAAAGTCTTTTTTAGACTGTTTTCCTTCAAAAGCATCCTGGATGGATGAAAATAAGTCGCCATCATCATCTAACATACTAAGAAAAGTATTGTCTAAAATCTGTCCAATAACCAATTCTCGACTAGCTTTCATGAAAGTCAACAACGAATCGTTGACCATCATAATCCTTAGCTGTTTATCAATGACTAGAATGTAATCGGATGTAAAATTGAGCATTGACGAAAGGGGGATTCTACGTGAAGGGAAAAAGACCTTTGCAGGACCAAAGGTCACCATCTCTACAAAACCCGAGATGCGCATGATATCAAGATATTTTGCAACAGAGTTTCGATTGATCTTAATTTTTCTCGAAACGTCAGTTACCGTCATACCTTTGGGATTCTCCTTGAGAATCTGTTTAATAGTTTCAATCTCTTTCTGGTAACTATCCATCAACCAGGTATAGTTTCATAACTATTTATGCATTTCTTTTTTGATTATCACTTTTGCAATGCAAAGAACAAAGGGTTTATATATTAGATATTACATTATAGCATTGCAATGCGATTATGCATGGCAAAGATGGTGAAGAGGGTGAAGAAGTTAAATTACTTGCCGATCAAGTTCATTTTGGCATTTTCACAATTCGTCTGCCCTAAACTACTCAGGTTTTTCATTTCAACAACCAATGAGTACCACCTCTACTTCCCATTTCTTTCCTCCTGGATCGCAAAGAGGCGCCTCCCCAACGCATCCCATCTCTCCTTTTAATTATAGAGGTGCCTCTTAACATCCCATAAATCGTTCGTTCCAACAAACATTATAAAAACAGCTCATTATACTCCCTCTTGGTTAGCATTATGAAAGTTGCACTTGTATCTATGAGACCAAAGATTGCGGATAAAAAAGCAAATCTACAAATCATGGAAAAACACATAACAAAAACAAAGGCAGATTTATACGTTTTTGGAGAGTTGTCACTTATTGGTTACAGATGTAAAGATGAAATACGAGATCTTGCAGAAGCGATAAATGGCCCTTCAATAAAATATCTTAAAAAAATTGCAAAAAAGAACAATTGTTACATCGTATTTGGTATGCCTTTGAAAGATGAAAAGGTCGAGGGATTGATTTACAATGCATCAATTTTGATTCATCCAAATGGCACAGTAAACAATTACAAAAAATGGTTCTTACCAACCTTTGGGCCATTTGAAGAAAAAATCTTTTTTGAAGAGGGAAACGAACTAAATGTTTTTAAAACAAAATATGGGAAGATTGGTCTTTTCATCTGTTATGATTTATTCTTCCCGGAAATAGCAAAAGCGCTTTCATTGCAAGGAGCAGACATCCTTATATGCATTTCAGCCACACCCTCGCCAAATAGAGTATACTTTGAGACATTGATGCCAGCAAGAGCTGTAGAAAACACAACCTTTTTGATATATGTAAATCTAGTAGGAACGCAAGAGGATCTTGTATTCTGGGGTGGATCTCAGATTTATGATCCTTTGGGAAAACTCATGAAAAAAGCGCCTTATTTCAAAGAGAGTGTGATAACGTGCGATATTGACCTGAAAAAACTCAAAGTTGCACGTGCAAACCGCCCTGTAATACGTGATATCCGACCAGAGATTTACCAAGATCTATATAATTTCTCACGATATCATACAAAAAAACGAGTATAAAAATTACAAAAAGTATTTACCCGCCAAGAGTATACACGAGACTCTAGACTCTATATTTTTGTTGAGGGGAGCCAACAATGCATTACGATGAAAAAACTATCCGTGCCCTTAACCTGACAGCAGTAAAGGTCAGAAAACATATCATTGAGATGTTGTATCTTGCCAAGTCAGGTCATCCTGGAGGTTCATTATCCGCTACAGACGCAATCGTTGCTCTCTATGGTAGTCATATGAATTATAATCCAAAAAATCCCTGTGATCCTGACAGAGATCGATTTATTTTAAGCAAGGGACATGCTGCACCGGCTCTTTATGCTGTACTTGCAGAATATGGATACTTTGGTGCTAACGAGTTGAAAAAATTGAGAGAAATCAACTCCATGCTACAAGGACATCCAGCTTGTTTATATGTTCCCGGTGTAGAAGCATCTACTGGTTCTCTTGGACATGGTCTTTCATTTGCCAATGGAGTTGCACTTGCAGGCAGACTAGACAAAAAAAATTACAAAGTATATGTAATGTTAGGCGACGGTGAGACTGGTGAAGGGCAAATATGGGAAGCAGCTGCATCAGCATCACATTATAAGCTTGACAATCTCACAGCAATGATTGATAGGAACTTTTTGCAAATTGATGGTCGCACTGAAGACGTAATGAGTCTTGAGTCAGTAAAGGACCGCTGGAGTGCTTTTGGCTGGAATGTAATCGAAATTGATGGTCACGACATGCGTCAAATACTTGATGCGTTAGATGAGGCAGATGAATGCAAACATAAACCATCGGTTATCATTCTTAGCACGGTAAAGGGAAAAGGCGTTTCATTTATGGAGAACAACGTCGACTTTCATGGAGTACCGCCAAATGAGATGGAATATAATCTTGCTATGAGAGAGCTAACGCTCTTAGAGAGAAAACTGGAGGCGAAAGCGTGAGCAAAAAGGAGATGGCCAACCCAAGGAATGCCTACGGTGAAACTCTAGTGAAACTTGGAAAAAAATATCCAAATCTCGTCGTGTTGGATGCCGATCTTTCCAAATCAACAAAGACAATCATGTTTGCCAAGGAATATCCAGATAGATTTTTTGAAATGGGCATTGCAGAAGCAAATATGATTTCTACAGCAGCAGGTCTTGCATCGTGTGGAAAAATACCGTTTGTCAGTACATTCGCTGTATTTGCTACTGGCAGGGTCTACGACCAGATTCGTATGGACATTGCCTATTCTCGAGCAAATGTAAAAATTTTTGCTACCCATGGCGGCATTAGCGTCGGCAAGGATGGGGCAAGTCACCAAATGATTGAAGACATTGCCTTGATGAGAGTAATGCCCAACATGACCGTGCTTGTGCCTAGTGATGCTACGCAAACCAGAAAAATTGTCGAACTCATGGCTGCAAACAAAGGAGGAATGTACGCACGAGTTGGCAGGGCAAATGCTCCAATAATCTATACAGAAAAAGATCTCAGGGAGCTCACCTTGGGAAAAGGGATAGTTGTAAAAGATGGGGCAGATGTCGCAATCATTGCCTGTGGCACAATGGTGCAACCAGCAATCGAGGCGCATGATACATTACGCAAACAAGGAATACATGCTCGCGTCATTGACATGCATACAATCAAACCATTGGATGAGAAGTTGGTAATAAAGTGCGCAAAGGAAACAAATGCCATTATAACTGATGAAGAGCACTCCATTATTGGTGGACTTGGAAGTGCAGTGGCAGAAACCCTTGCAGATCATGGAAAAACTACAAAGTTCATGAGAATGGGAATAAAAGATAAGTTCTGTGAAAGTGGAGATGCTCAGGATTTACTTGATAAGTATGAGTTAACAGCAGAGCATATTGTTAAAAACGTCAAGAAAATTTTGAAAGAATAAATACATCTGTTTATA
>CAZYFW010000080.1:0-2606 GCA_964646685.1 uncultured Thermoplasmatales archaeon | reverse complement strand
CTTAAAACCAGACGGAAAATCTATAATCATATATTGAAACATCCTGGTTTACATGAACGTGAGATTTCAAGACAAGTAGACATTCCATTGAGCACAATAGATTATCACCTATTTTTTCTAAAAAAAAGAGAGCTCATAACAGAAAGAACAGACGAACGATTTACAAGATACTATGTTATGGGAGAAATCGGTACAAAAGATAAGAAGATAATTGCTGCCCTTAGGCAAAATGTGTTTCGTAAAGTCATTGTATTTTTACTTCTAAACCCTGATTCTTTTCATAGAGATATATGCAGTCATGTAGGGTTAGCCCCATCTACTATATCTTTTCACTTGAATAGATTAGCAGAGCTGGACATCATTGTTCGTGTTGAAATCGGCAGAGAAACAAAATATCATGTAGAAGAACCAGATTACATATCTGATTTATTAATCACTTATCAAAAGAGTTTTTTTGATGATGCTGTAGATCGTTTTGTTGATTCATGGCTTGAAATACATCCGCGTTATCTTAGAAAGACAAAGAAAAAAGAAAGAGACCTTAGTCTTCTTTCCCTTTTCGGAACATTACAACTGCGGCGATAGCTATCAAACCAACTGCAGCGACTGCTGCATATAGTAGATACTGTGCAGCTTGCTCAGGTGTTAGATTAAAGAACGTTATTGAATGTTCACTGTAATGAGGAATGCTAACGAGTAACTGTGCTCCATTTGAACCTAGAACAATGAGATATTCTGGATGGGAACCGTCGTTATTTGGATCTAGAATATCATTGATATCGTCTGCCATACTGATAGATTCTCCATCATAATTGACAAGTATTTGTGATGATGGATCAAATACTGAACCATCAATATTTATAACAATTGTTTTTCCACCGGCAGTTTCATTTCCGCTGACAATAAATGATATAGAGCCTTTTTTAATATCCAAGTTTTTAATTTCTACTCCATTATAAATCGATATATTATGTTGGAAGGTATTAGATTCTACTTCCGATATATTTATCTCGCTCCCAACAAATCCATTCTGAATGGCATCATGTATAATAATTGAATTTATTTTAATACCGCCAGTTACGATATCGATAACCCCATATTCGAAATAGAAATCAAACCTAGTACCTTGACCAGGATTTACATCTACAATGCCTTTTATATACCGCGTATAACCATTTTTTGTGGCTGATACAGAATAAAAACCGACGTCAAGGTTATAAATCTCATAATATCCATTTGAATCTGTATAGGTAGATACGGATTGAGTCCCCCCGTACTGATAGCTGAAACTGATTAATACATCTTCTACTGGAGATGTACCATTTAACACGGTACCATAAATCCAACCATAAGGAGAATAACCAAGTTCAGGTAAATTGAAATTAACTTCAGTACCAACACCACCTGACCCCACCACAACATTTAGAGTTTCAGCACCCATATAACCATCTTTAGATACCTCTACGCTGTAAGTACCGGCATCAATATCAGAAATCTCGTAGTATCCATCTGAATCTGTATATGTGGAATCTACAAACTGTCCTTCATAAGTTTTTACAGTAACCAAAGCATCTTCTAATGGAAGCGTATAAATATCGTTTGTACCTGATACTGTACCATAAATCCAACCGGTATCACCAGGTCCTGAAGCATCAGATGAATGTAAATTCACATTATCAAAATCATAGAATTGGTATCCTTCTGCCGTAAATGGAGATATTTCCATTTTATTGTCTCCATCACCACTGGCAACCACTATTCCAACCAACGATTCAAAAGACCAAGTTCCACCGGAATACAAACATGCAGCTTGAGAAGGCACATTAATCGCAATAGTTTTTTTATCTGAAGATACATACGACGGAGCAACCCCACTACCATAATAATCAACGATAGATGGAAATGTAACACCTAGTATTATGGAAGAAAAATCATAAGGACCAAGATTAGTTATCTTACATTTGAACGTAACCAAATCATTCACGGTAACATCCAAATCATCTACCCACTCTTCAGTTTCAGCATCCCAAATTTTCTGCTCTACCTGGACTATTTTACCAATAATTGTTGAATGTAGCGTAACAGTATCAAAATCATAAAATTCACTTCCATCATCTCTTATTGCTGTTATTTCCATTTTATTTTCTCCATCACCAATTGCCACAACTACTCCAACCAATGATTCAAAGCTCCAAGTTTCGCCGGAATAAAAACATGCTGATGAAGAAGAAAGATCGATTTTTAAAACCTTATTATCCGAAGACACATTGTAAGGCGCAACACTGCTGCCAATATACTCAATAATACCAGGGAACGTATCAGTTATCGTTATAGACAAGAAATCATAAGGACCAAGATTAGTTATCGTACATTTGAATTTTACAATACTTCCAACAACGACATCTGATTCATCAATCCAATCTTGTGTCTGAACATCCCAAATTTTCTGCTCAACTTGTATAAAATCGTTATTACCAGAGGCATGTACTCTTTCATTCATCTGACCGATTACTACCAGGGCAGATAACAAAATCATCAGCGTCATCCAAATTGTAAATATTTTTTTATTCATTTTTCTATCACTACAAGCGTATGTGTTACTTAAG
>CAZYFW010000079.1:0-6814 GCA_964646685.1 uncultured Thermoplasmatales archaeon | reverse complement strand
GTGGCGCTGTAGTCAAAAATGGAGTAGTAGCAGTCATCGGTGCTGTTATTGGGGCATTAATTGCATTAGGAATATTCCTCTTAGCAATCATGAAAGCCTAATCATCTCTAAAAAATATTCGTGAACCCTGAGATCATCAGTAAGTTCTGGATGGAATGATGCGGCTAGGAAGTTATCCTGCCTAGCCATAACTATTTTTTTATCTATTTTTGCTAAAACTTTACATGTACCCCAAACTTTTGTAATAATGGGCGCTCGTATAAATACAGCATGATATGGTTGAATAAAACTGTTAATATTAATTGGCTGTTCGAACGATTCCTTCTGTCTTCCAAAAGCGTTTCTCTTAACATGCATATCCATAAGATGTAAGGGTTCCATCTCAGCCGCATGATCTGCTATCTCTTTGGCAAGAATGACACAACCTGCACAGGTACCCATAATAGGCAAATTGCTTTCCTCTACTCTTTTGAGTATTTTATCGTAGATGCCGGATTTGTGCAACACTCGAGAAATGGTTGTGCTTTCTCCACCAGGTATGATCAGTCCATCAATGCCACTAATTTGTTCTTTATGCCTAACAACAAAAACGGTTCCTTTGACATTTTTTTCTTTCAACGTACGGGTCATCACAGCAACATGCTCAGATACGGCGCCTTGTATTCCGAGGATTCCAATAGATATGTTATTTACCATCCTCTTTCCTGCAAGAGTTGTTCTGGAGGGATTTTGTCTATTTCGATACCGGCCATTGCCTCTCCAAGATTTTTACTGATTTCAGCGATGACTTCTGGTTCATTATAGTGGGCCACAGCTTCGACGATGGCCTTTGCTCTCTCTCTTGGATTGTCTGATTTAAAGATACCTGATCCAACAAACAAACCGTCACTTCCAAGTTGCATCATAATTGCTGCATCTGCCGGAGTTGCAATACCGCCTGCAGCAAAATTCACTACTGGTAAGCGATGATGAATCTTTTTTATATCGTTTAAAATTTCATAGATGCCTTCTTTTATGGTTTCATATGTATATTCTTCAAAGACGATGGTATTATCATCTATCTTTCTGCCAGTGATGGTTTTCATTGCATTTACATAGCTTTGAGAGTAATCTTCAGCAAGCTTATGCATTTCATTGTCATCTAACTCTTTAAGTGTAGCAATCATGCCCAAAACCATTCGTTGATGTCGGACAGCTTCTATGATATTGCCAGTTCCTGCTTCCCCTTTTGTACGGATCATTGCAGCTCCTTCCCATATTCTTCTTACTGCCTCACCAAGATTGCGACATCCACAGACAAAAGGAATAGTGAATTTACGCTTATCTATATGGTAAAATGGATCTGCTGGAGTCAATACTTCAGATTCGTCAATCATATCAACTCCTATCGACTCTAAGGCTTTCGCTTCAGCAATATGCCCAATTCGTACCTTTGCCATAACAGGGATGCTAACTTCATTCATTATTTCTTGTATTATTGCAGGATCTGCCATTCGTGCTACGCCTCCATGGGCACGAATGTCTGCAGGAACTCGTTCAAGGGCCATGACTGCAACTGCACCGCTGTCTTCAGCTATTTTTGCTTGCTCTGAGTTAGTGACGTCCATTACAACGCCACCCTTTTGCATTTTAGCAAAGCCTTTTTTTAATAAAGCTGTGCCAAATTGTATTTCTGCTTTCTTTGATTTGACCATCTTTAACCCCCTAAATAGATTAAATTTACATCCGATATCTACAACTTCTTATTAAGGGATGTGGTTATACTTAAATATATTGATGAAAAAAAGATTATTTTTTACTTCTCATCTCTTCAATTATGTCTCTTCCAAAAGGAGTTATTCCATATAACTTTATGTCTTTGCCACCACGTTTCAGTTCAACGATGTCTAAATTAAGAAGGGATTCCTCTTCTCGATAACGAGAATCCATTCCCCGGATGGCACCAATTACATTTGTGGGTGTAGTTTTGACATTATAAGCAATTTCAGAGGTGTAGCTACAGCTAGGATTTATATCAAAAAGATACTCAGCAATCTTTTTTCTTACACTGCTCCTTCTAAGCGAGCGTATAACGAGAGGTCTCTTTATATTCAAAGAAGTCGCTACTGTACTCTCTTCTCGCATCCCATCCATCCTCATAAAATGAATATTGTTCTACCTTATAAATTAGTAGCCCAACGTATATGTACCTGCATATGCACCTGCAGATTATATGGCAATTTGCTGATAGATTTTATAAAGAATTAGTCGATATGGGGCTTAGGTAATACTATGATAGCAAAATGCAATTTTAAATCGAAGATAAGACACCCTGAATCATCTGGATGCAACTTAACTCCCAATGAAATTGTTTGCCCCGGAGAAAATAACTGTATTCTTTTTCAGATCTATAGAAACAGCGAAACACAAAAACAACAGCAATAACTGTTTACATTATTCTTTCTATCATTTCCAAAACAAAGCCGTCGCTGTCGATAACATATCGAGCGATACCAATTTTCTTTGCATAGTTCCTCATTTTTTTGACGGCCAAAAATCGCTCAAAAGTAGATCCTTTCTGCAATACTTCGAGCTCTAATACACAATCAGCAAGCCCCTCCATCTTTCGTTCGAATAGTTCTCCATGTATTCCTCGAGTCATGATGACAAATAATGCACCTCTATTTTTGAGATTGCTAATTTTTGCGGCATGGATGGTTCGTATGACTTCGTCTTGAGAATACTGGCTAAGAAAGAAGTCAAGAGAGTTTATGACAATTTTTTTACTATTTGTAGATTTTGATTTATTCGAAAGAATCGCTAAAAAATCTTCTTCACCTTTAACCACGGGCGGCATGCCGGAAGATCCAATCTCAATAAGTTCTTTCAACTTTAGTTTAGATCGTTGTTCATATATGCTTACTCGTTTTTGTTCACCCCTGAGGACATTTTGTGAATATTTCGATGCAATATCAATAAAATCTACGTTTTTATGACCCCAGCCGAATCGACCCATAGTTTCTACGACTTCATCCTTGGTTTCTTCTGTTGTAAAATAGACCGTAGAACCCACGGTTGCTAATTGCTTACTCAAAATTTCGATGCTACTACCAGGCGCACCAAGAATAAGAGTAGTGAATCCTCTTGGGATGCCTCCCTCTAGTAGTTTATCTAGCTTTTCAATTCCCGTGCTTATAAACTCACTATCGGTCATTTTGCTTCATTAGATTTTCAGAGACATTTGTAAATAATTTTTTAATTCTCTCTCGTTCCATTCTTTCTTCTTCTGTTGCATTTGCCTTAAAGGTGAATCCAATCATTGGTGCACCATGGGCCATGCTACTTCCCATGAGCAATTCTCCATCTGGAAATGCGCTGACCAGCATCCCTCGTAAAAAACCATAGGTAAAAAGAGAAGCCATTTGTGGTTCGCCAGAATCTTCGTGAAGTGGGCATTTGAATATTAATGATTTAGCCTCGTCTTCTGTAATTTTGGTAAAAGTTGCTCCTGTCCCCATTGGATTAAACACGTTTTTTACCATTGGTTTTACCCAAGAATCCATTGAGCCACCTGATTCTTTTTTAATGTAATCTTCGAACAAACCTCTTCCAAATGCCTCTGCCGTCTGCATAACTGTTTCAATGTTACCATTACTATCCACTAATTTCCCTTTTGCTACATCAAAGGCAATCTCTCTCCGTTTTAACAGTGTCTCAGTTTCATTTGGCTGTGTTATCCAAACCGTACGATTTTTGGATTCAATTTTTTTTAGCGACTCACTCATAATTAACCTCCTTTTATTATATAAACGACTCCCTGACTTTGATAATTTTGTCACTTTTTAAATATAATGTTTTATTTATATTTTCATCAGTTTCTTCTTCAATAACAAGCGTTATAGTATGAATCCCAAGCGCCCTGGTTCGATTTGATAAATGGGTAAAAAATTCGGTTACTAGTGAAGTATCGTTATATATTATTAATGAGCTTAGTGAATCAATTATGAGATACTTATTAACGTCATCTTCTAAGTCACGAAAAATGTCAGTTATTTCTAGAATAATTTTTTCTAATAGTGAAGGACTTTCAATATAAATGCAATCCTTTTCATCTGGCGGTATCCCTGCAGCACGTGAGATGCAGTCTATAAATTTGATATTCTTTCTTTCTGGTATATCTTTGAAATTTTTAACAATATTATCATAGGGTCTTGTTATCGAGAGATACACCCATGCATCTTCAGGCCTACTACGCATGTACTCAAATAACGCCTGTGTCAAATCAGAATAGTTATTTCCAGGAAGTAGTATGCCTACCGACTGGTTGACAGTTATAGCATTTGATAATCTCTCTTTTAAACCGTCTATGAGGGTGTTCGGCATACGTTCACGCTCTAGATTTCAGTAATGGAGCAAGCTCTACTCCATTTTTAGACGAAATGCTCATCGCAAATTTTGTTCTGGCATGAGGAGTACCACGCATCTTTATCACTTGAAGCGTGCGTATCAAATCTCCCTGTCGATCAATATCGTTTAAAAAGATGATGCCATCAGCAATGAACTCCTCTATCCCATATTGGGAGTATTGAAATGTCTGTGGCGGTACTTCTGATGTAAGGATCGTTGTACAGTTCATTGCAGCAAGAGATGATCCAAGTTTAAAAATGAAATCACGAATCATCTCTTTTGTTTGAAGTCGATAGCACAGAGCTGTTATGGAATCAATAACCAATCTCTTGACATTTAGTTCATCGGCAATATCTCGCAATATGTCGAGAAGTGCACTGGCATCTTCCACAGAATATTTTTCCGTATCTAAGCCAAGTCGTTCGCTAATAATTCTGAGATCTATAAGGTTAACCATTCCAGATTCGATGAGTTTCTTGTCATAAAATGAAAATCCTTCCATGTTTTTTGTTAATTTAAACAAGGGTTCGGTAATTGTAAAAAAGACTCCTCTTTCTCCATTCTTGGCGCCATTAATTAAGTATTGCATGCATAAAGTCGTTTTTCCTGAACCACTGCTTCCAACTACTAGAACAGTACTACCTGTTGGAACACCGCCAACCAGTGCTTTATCTAAAGTTTCTATCCCTGATTTGCATATCTCATCCTCTACCATTACAATCTCTCCTCTTTCCATGGGTCGCATTTACAACATATACAATTACTGGATATAAAACTTAAGGTTTAATTTAGATTTAACTCTAATTAATATTAAAAAAAGATCAATCCAACAAAAATGAAAATAATTCCAAATATCAAACCTGATGTTGCAGATAGTATTAGTTTCAAAATGCCTATTTTATAAAAAACTGGATTATTGTCTTCATCCCATTTTCGATATTTTAATGCGCTTTTTCCCCTCATCAATGGAAAATGAGTTGATTTGTTTTTTTGTCCTTTATAAAAAAGTAAAAGTTGGATAAGTGCGCCAATGATTAAAAGTATTCCCAGTATGATAAAAAACATCTGAGGTATAATCATCATAGATGTATAACCTTCAAATGATTAATTATCTTTTTGTTTTTGAACACCATTTACTAGTAAAAAATGAAAAATACAAGCTCTTTAAGAAAATTTATTTAAGTAATTATTCATATATCCAAAGAGGGAAAATGAGAGTTAATATCTTAATTCTTTTAATAACTGGTTTTTTATTAATTACGTTTTTAACATCTATTTCTGCTGATGAAAATCAAATTTCGAACCATGGATTAATAGCATACTATGGTTTTGATGAGGGAAATGGTGAAATCCTTCATGATTTGTCAGGAAATAATCATGATGGTATAATATTTGAAGGGAGCTGGACTGATGGAATATCTGGAAAAGCATTAGATTTTAATGGAATAAATGCTTTTGTGAGCTTACCATCTTCAACTCTTGGCAATTGGAATTCTCTAACATATTCACTTTGGGTTAAAGCACCTAAATACTCAGGTTCAGGTTGGCCAGCTTTTTTTGGTAGCTATACTACGAGTTTTACCCATAATATCTATATCGGGATTTCGAGAAATACCGAAACCATTCATATTGAAATTGACACAGATACTGGCAATTACGAAACAAATGGTGAAATAAAAATTCCCTGGGATACATGGTTTCATGCAGCCTTGGTATATGATGGTTCTCACTTAACAGAATATATTAATGGCGTACGTGGGAAATCAATACCTGCAACTGGAAATTTAAAAAATGTTGCTGAATTAACTATAGGCCAACATGGAAATGGAATGTATTTTTTTAATGGTCTAATTGATGAAGCCTACATTTTTAATAGAGCATTATCTCTTGTTGAAGTAAAGCAACTTTTTAACCATGCTATGCCATTTCCCTCATCAACCTTTTATAAGGAGAACAATGCAATAGAACAAAGCCCATTGAATGGAATATTGCCAAAAGAAGCGGTTCCCCTGGCTGCAACGGTTATTACTCTAGTTACTCTTGGTCTTTGGCAGCTTTTTGGTAGCATTATCGTTGAATTTCTGAGTGATTATTCAAGTGAAAGAATCATTGATTTCAAAGCAACAAAAAAGAATATCTCAAGTAGATTTGACAAGCTTAGAATTCCTTACATTCCTCTGTCAACAACTGAACTAGTTAATCTCATTATTGCGGTTGTCGTGTTTTCTATTGCGTTAAGTTGGACATGGGGCAATAGTATTGGAGAAATTTTATCATTGTTTCTTTTAAATATCGTCATCATAGGTTTTATCTATATTTTCCGTGAATTATTGCGTGTTCATTATTCATCTAAACTAAATATTCGAACATATCATGTTCTCTGGCCATTTGGTGCTATTCTTACGATAGCTAGTTCATTTCTTGGTAA
>CAZYFW010000078.1:0-6979 GCA_964646685.1 uncultured Thermoplasmatales archaeon | reverse complement strand
TACAGACATCATTTTTCCCGTTCATCCTCCATCCACCTACCACAAACGTGATAGTTTTTACCACGTTAAATTTTATCATCGATACTATATAAAGATATGGAGAAAAAATAACAGAATGGCAAAATGGCAATTACACCAGTAATGTTGTTATTGTAAATGAGTCGATACTTTACAGATATCTGCTAGAACCACTGATCCTTTTTCAGTGCACTTAAGCACCTGGATACTATACTCATTCGATTATAAACAAAGAAAAAAATAAAAAA
Organism: uncultured Thermoplasmatales archaeon; assembly: GCA_964646685.1. GTDB lineage: Archaea > Thermoplasmatota > E2 > DHVEG-1 > DHVEG-1 > CAZYFW01. The sequence goes on along the minus strand of CAZYFW010000078.1, from coordinate 6,713 downwards.
AGAAGAGTTTTGGTGAATTATCTGTTTGTTGTTTTGATTGCCTGCAATATTAGATTGTTTTGTGAATTTAAATGGCATCCCTGTGTTGGCTCTAAGATTTGATAGATATAGATATTTGAATTACCATTATCTATTTGTGTTTGCATTGTAATTCCATCATTACTCGATACCAAATAGAAATTTATCATTTCATTTGGTCGCTCTGATGTCAAATGTACGTCTATACTTTTACTTTTGTAACCTCTTGCTGTAACTGTTACAGTATAACTCTGATTTATAGGAAGATCTTTTAATTCGTAATAACCGATTATGTTACTTCTAGTGCTTTTTATTTCTGCATCAACTAGTGCAAAAGCAATAGGAGTATGTATTGCCCATTGCAGAAAATAGTATTCAATATAGCCATAAATACTTCCGAAGCAACCAGGTTTATAATCATTGCTTTCAATTTTTTCAGTCATTTTATCTTCTTTTGCTATCATAGTTTTGGTTGTTGTTTCCACGGTCTTTCCTTCTAACATCATTGCATTGATGGATGGCGTTAGCATCACTCCTAGAAGAAGAGCAACTGCTCCGATTGTTGCTATTATATTTTCGTGTTTTTTCATGGTTTCACATGCTTATCATCAATGGATGTCTATTTAAATATAGTCACTAAATGTACATTAATGTACGGTTATTTATATTAATGTAAATTTTTATATAATCAAATATTATTACAAAATTATATGTGGAGACAACTTGCCAAATATTTCAATAAATATCCTAAAAGAAAGAATCTTGCACAAAAATTGCTTGAATATGGGCTAAAGGTAAAAGATAATAAGATTTACTGCGGTGAAATTGAACTTTCAGATTCTAAATTGGCACGTGCCTTTGAACTTGATAGGAGAATCATAACAAGTACAATTAAAACAATAATGGAGAAAAAGGATTTACAAAGAGTTTTTTCCAGATTGAAACCAACATGCCATTTAAAAGATGTAGCCCCAGAAATGAACTGGGGCGTTATAGAGATAATCCCAAAGGACCCCAGTATGCCTGGGATACTAGCAGACGTGGCGACAATAATTGCAAATAACAATATAAGTATAAGACAGGCAATCGTAGATGATTTTGAACTTTCAGAAGAGCCAAGATTATTTATTGTTGCAGAAAAACAAGTATCAGGTATTCTCATACCAAAAATAAGGGCAGTTAAAGGTGTTAAAGCGGTTCTTATTTATTGATATGTCAATATCTGTTCTAACTTTGCCAACTTTTATCAAAAAACGCTCAACATGAGAAGACCATTAATTTTTATGACTAAACTCGTGTTCAAAACCCTTCCCCTGCATAATTTACACTGATTTCATCTCAAAACAAGTATTGGCTTATAAAAGGTGTTTAATCAGTAGTGAATAGCACAATAAATACTCTTTTTGCATACTAATTATTGCAGAGGTAACGGCGGTACACCTTCTGGCAATGGTGGTTGAACATTAGCTGTTTCCCAATCATGAAGATTTTCAATATTTACTAGAAGGTACATGAAAACTGGTAGAGTTGATTTCATCCAGTGAATAAGATGATCATGTGATCCACCTCCATGATATCCAGGTTCATAATCCAAGCTCAATATCTCAAAAGTAAAAGATACAATGTGGAAATTTTTAAAGAACCAATCTTGTGCAGATCCAAACCCAGCATGCTGATAATCTTCACCATAAAGTGAACGGTATTCTGTATTTTTATCAACCCAATCCAAAACACTGTTAAATACGGTTCTTTCATGACTTGTTATAACGAATTCTGGTTTATAGTTGACATTACAGACAGAACTGATATAATATTGAGCTGTATGGCAAGCTACATAAAATGATAAATCTTTATCTTTTAGAGAGTTTGCAAAATCTCTATATGCACTCGTTTCTGGTTCTGAAAAAGCTCGTCTACCACAATTGATATATCCAATACCCAATAGTGGAAATTCTATCATGGGTTTTTTTATTATGCCAAATAAGTTTCCAAGCCGTATATTGCGGCTTTTTAACCTACCAAAATGAGCATCAAAATTACGATTAAGATCAATTGCATTATCATTCCATCTTTCATTATTTTGTCTACCATCTGGATTTAGTATTGGAATAATATAAATTTCAGAATTATTAAGAATATCTCCTACTGTATTATTAAAATCATAGTTTATAAGTAGAAATTCAGCAAGATATAGGCAAGCTTCTGCTGCTTCCCATTCGCTACCATGAATACAACCATCAATTAGACAGGAATATTTGTTATTATTATTTTTTTCATTTGTTATTCTAATACACCAAATATCTTTTCCCATTACACTTTTGCCAATGGAAAAAACATCAACCAAATCAGGAAATCTATCGTTTAAATCATCCAGCATTTCTGTAGTTTGAGGGTAATCGTGATACCGATCACTCTTCCAATATGGGAGTGTAGCTGGCTGGTCTAAATGAACCTCTGATTCTCCATCATCTTTGCCAACTAATTTTTGTTTATTTTCAATACAACCAGTAGAAAATATTATTGTAATTAAAATGCTAGTAAGAAAAATTACTTTCAAAGTTGTTATATTTCTATTTTGCATTATAATTGTTTAATTATTTAGATTACCTTAATATATATACTTTACTATAATAACTGATCTACCAAAACTTTTTACCACAATATGGACAGATTCCTGCATCTTCTGGAATATTACGTCCACAAATTGGGCAAAAACGACTAGAGACACCTGATGTTGTAACTTGAGGGACAAGCTCTCCGTCTTTGATTCTCTCATATGGAATATAAAATGCACACAAGTATAGCAAGCTAGGTATGACTCCAAAAATTCCAATTCCTCCAACATTCTGATTAAGAGACAAAGATGAGTAACTACTCATTGACGAAATTGATCCAAATAATTCTCCTAACATTCCAGCAATATAAAATGATGTAATTATTGATATAATAATTGAAGAGATAATGCCTACATATAAAATATTTTTACCTTTTTCATTTTCTAATTCTATAAGTCCAAAATAATACATCAAGCCCCCTAAAATTGCACTGGTGGTTGTCATAATAACAAGTATTAATGTAAATGGACCACCAAAAGATGATGCAGCTGCATAAGCAGAGTCTCCAGAAGATGATATAGCGGTATAAGTAAAGAATGATATTACTATAACTAAAACAACTGATATAATAATGTTAATGCAAAAAATAATTAAAGCTTTCTTAACGTTATTTTCATGTTGTTCACCAAATTCCTTCCTACCCATGTAAAAATAAAGCGCCCCCACAAGAATTAATATTACTCCAATAAAAGCTACAAGAGCAGTAACACCAATTATTATCATTACTGTCGGATCTTGAATGATAAAGTTAACAACTGATGTTATAAAACCATATATCATTGTTATAATTAAACCAATTATTAAAAAATATAATCCTTTTTGAGTAATACAACCCATAATTTATCACCTCTTTTTTCAACCTATGCATTATCTCAAAACAAGTATTGGTTTATAAATTGTTTACACTGATTTCATTTCAAAAATTACTAAAAAATAAAAAAGGATATTTATTCTATTACAGTTATTGTTATTGTCATGTGGTGGTATCTCTCCCAATGAGTAGTGGCGCTATTCACACCACTGTCAAAAAATATTTTACACCCTGCACAAATTGAGCCCATGGGACCATCGATGCGATAATGTGTAGTTCCGCTACCAATTAGGGGCTCATCATTTACATCATAAAAAGTTCCTTTGATATCTACCCGTTCTAATTCATATCCAGCGATATTCTCAAAAGTACCATTTATATAATATTTTCCAGAATCATAAGATTCAGGTAAACTGACAAAACCATCTCCAAGTTTTTCTTCAACAGAATCTTTGATTCCCCATGTTTCAACAACCAGATTATAAACATCAAACTTATCTTCATCATATATTAAAGAGGTTATTGATGGTGGTATGATATAATCTTTCATTTCATTTTCTTCATTGTCCCCTGTTTCATCAGTAGTATCTCCTCCATTTTCTCCAGAATCATCCTCTACTTCTTCATCATCTTGACCATCTGCATTTCCATCTCCGTTTGTGCCAGATTCAAAACATCCACTCAATCCAATAGTTATCAGTAAAACAATTATTCCAACAACTAACACTTTTCCCTTCATCTTATCTCATCTCAAAACAACAACATGAAAATAGATAAAATCAGAAGTATTACTAAAACAATGGCGGTTAACAATATTGCTAATTTTGTACTCATTTTACTTGCTGCCCATAATTTGAACAATACCATTTGTTTTTCCTCCTTAATTGCAATCTCAAAACAAATATTGGTTTATAAAAGAATTGAAGAAAAAAGAAAAAAAGAATGGGTGGGTTTATGCGAATTATTCAGGTCTTGCAATCCTTGACCAAATATTTGTGACAATAAGTATTATCGCGCCAATAAAGAACAGATAAAAGCCCCAGCCAAGCCCTGAATCAATACCAAATGTATTTAGGGCGGATGTATCTGGTATGTTCACAATATAATAGATGATAGTTATAATCGCTACAATAAATGTTAGGAAACCGCAGATTTCACCGATTTTTTGCATCGTTGATTTATCTCCAAATCCAAACATTGTCCCAAGAATTCCTATAAGGGTGATAACTGCTAGAATTATGGCTATTATCGCAATGTACATTGTGGTATCGACTTCACTTCTGTCAATAGATGTGATTAAGTTAGTTGTATCGGTTCCACCGCTAAAGGTTGTTTCCATCAAACCAATATCGATTGATGCTTTTGCTCCAAAAAACTCTCCACTTATCGTATACCAAGGCCCCATAAATCCTATTATAAATACAATTATTGCTAAAACAGCCCCTATTGTTGTGTAATTATATTTTTTCATTTTTCCTCCCTCAAATTACAATCTCAAAACAAGTATTGGTTTATAAATTGATTTAAAAACCTACTAGGTATGAAATTAATATATAACAAACATATAGCTTTTTGATAGGGAAAGATAGTATCTTGATTTAAATTATTTTTATATTGATGTTGAAATATGGGTAACAATTGTTCAATATCATCTAAAAGCAGTGATAAAAATCATATCTCAAAAAAAATTAATATGATGAGAAAAAGATTCAGAAACATATGAAAGCAAAAACAAGGACACTATATTTGATAACAGGCATTCTATGTGTTTGTTTAATCCTAGTTTCCATAGGTCCTTTGTTTGGCTATGATAATTATTGGCTTATGCTTGGTTTATGTATGGTGCTTACATCAACAATTTTTGTGCTTCACATTCCAGCTAGAATGGAACTTAATAGACAACATTTAAAGGAAAGACTTGAAAGACTTCCACCAGAAAAATTAGAAAAAATGAAAGAGAAAAATCCAGAATTTCTGAAGGAATTAGAAGAAATGCTACATGAGAGAGAACAGAAAGAAAAAAATAAACCTCTTGAGCCTCAGTAGTTTTTGTTTTTTTCTTTTTTATAAAACCCAACCACAAAACAAACAAAAACGTTAATACAACTACGATTGAATCTTTGTATTAACAATTACCCCGCCTTCATCATCAATAAGAGTTAATATTTTATTATCATTTGAAAAAGAATAATCATAGATATATCTTTCTTCTGTTATATATTCGCTACTCATAATGGTAATTAATTTTCCATTTTCTAATTCCCAAGTACCATAATACATTTCATAGGTGATACTGCCATCAGATGAAAAAGTAATTGTAGTCAAATAATTTTCCCAGCTACCAATAAACTTATAGAAATCCGCAACATCATCTTTTTCATATTCTTCATCTCTATCATCTGATTGATTATTCAATCCAACAAATAACGATACAGATATTAAAAAAATTACAAGGAATACTGTAGCAATTATTAAGAAAGATTTTTTTGTTTTCTTCTCCATCCTCAACCTACTATTGTTTATCTTTTCTTCTTTTATAAAACCAACCACACACAAAACGATTCTATGTTATTTGCTGATATTCATCATAAGCGATAGAAATATTATCAAGATAACCGTTGATATCTGATTGCTTAAAGCATTCTATAGCATTTTTTTGAGCAGATATTGCATTATCAAAATGCGTTAAGCTACCTTCCATTAAACTTATACCTAAATATCTGGTATGTAACTCGTAAACATCCTGTGTCACGTTAAACGCAAGACTCGCGCTTTGTTCATCTGTCATGAGTTCTTTTTCAATACATGCTCGTGAACCAGAATCTACAAAGTCCATATAGGGATAAACAGTCTTTGGCTCTATCCAAAACCATTGTTCAACACCACCATGTTCATCTCCCGCTTTATTCTCGTCCTCAGGATAATTTACTCTCAAGATAATATCATTTTTTGGCTGATGAGGTGCGATATTGAAGGAGGTTTCAGCTAAAACCCATCCATAATCTGGACAATAATACTCGCTGATAAAATGCATAGCAAACCAGAAGTCCACGATAGGTATAACTATTAAATCCTTTGCAGGAACTCCATTAGCACGGAAAAGTGCTGTTCCAAGATTAGCAGCTCCAGTACAAACATTTCCTAGTAAAAAAGAGGATAATGCATCCTGTGCATGTCCGCTTCTTAAAATGAAATTAAAAATAAACGATACAATAGGTCTATGAAAACGGGTATATCTAACTATGTTATCAGCTAACTTGATTACATTA
>CAZYFW010000077.1:0-7061 GCA_964646685.1 uncultured Thermoplasmatales archaeon | reverse complement strand
CATCAGCAATTATTATTTCGTACCTATCCTTGGGATAATCAAACTTCAGGCATCCCGCCAGCACGGCATCGTTCAGGAAGGCCATTAAAAACCCTTGCGCAACGGTTGAAAGGAAAAGAAGGCAGATTCAGAAGTAATCTCTCTGGTAAACGTGTTAACTTTTCCGCTCGTACCGTTATTTCTCCTGATCCAAATCTCAGTATTAATGAAATTGGAGTACCAATCACAATAGCCAAGGAATTAACCATTCCTGTCAGAGTTACAGCGCATAATATCGAATGGTGTAAAAAGATGATAAAACAGAAGGCTTTGGCTTCTAAAGATCCAAATGAATACTTCGCAAGCGTAAATTACGTTAAAAGAGAAACAGATGGAATGAAGCAGCGCATTAAAGTAACAGATAAAAATGCCGAAGATGTTGCCGAAAAAATAGAGCTTGGAGCCGTTATTGAAAGACAGATGATGGATGGCGATATTGCTCTTTTCAATCGACAGCCGTCCCTTCACCGAATGTCTATGATGGCCCATCGAATTAAGGTGGTGCCTTATAAAACGTTTAGATTTAATTTAAGCGTTTGTCCCCCATATAACGCAGATTTTGATGGAGACGAAATGAACCTACATATTCTCCAAGGGGAAGAAGCAAAAGCCGAGGCTGAAATACTCATGAAAGTACAAGAAAACATACTTTCACCACGATTTGGCGGAGCAATTATTGGAGGCATACATGATCATATTTCAGGGTGCTTTTTATTAACTCAAAAGGATAGGGACATACCTGTCGAGGATGCATCTCACATTTTAGCGGTAATTGGATACGAAGGAAAATTTTCAGAGAAGAAGGAAAACGGGAAAACCTATGTTAATGTAAAAGACATTTTCAGCACCCTGCTTCCCAAAGATCTAAATTTAGAATATAAAGCAAAAACATGTTTCAACTGTGAGATATGTGAAGGAGTAAAATGTCCTCACAATGCATATGTCATTATAAAAGATGGTGTACTAAAACAAGGGACCATTGATGAAAATAGTATTGGCGCATTTAACGGAAGAATTTTAGATCGAATTATAAGAGATCATGGGATGGACGGAGGACGAAAATTTATTGACAAAGTTACAAGGTTAGCAATAGCTTCCATCACATTATTTGGATTTACAACTTCCATTGACGATGAAGATATACCAGATGAGGCAAAACGGCAGATAGAAGAAGGATTAAAGAAAGCAATGAAGAAGATCGGTGATCTGGTAAAGGCATATGAAAATGAAGAATTAGAATCATTACCTGGTAGAAGCCTGGAAGAAACCCTCGAAATGGAAATCATGAGAGTCACTGGCAAAGCAAGAGATATGGCTGGTGAAATCGCAGGTCGTCATCTTGGTCTTAACAATAGTGCTGTTATTATGGCTAAATCTGGTGCTCGTGGATCTATGCTTAACCTTTCACAGATGTCTGGCTGTGTGGGACAACAGGCTGTTCGTGGCGAAAGAATCCACCGAGGCTACCAATACAGGACATTGCCACATTTCAAGAAACATGATCTTGGTGCAAGTGCAAAAGGATTTGTTGCATCATGCTATAAAAACGGCTTGTCGCCCACAGAGTATTTCTTCCACTCAATGGGAGGGCGAGAGGGTCTTGTTGACACTGCTGTTCGTACCTCACGTTCAGGATATATGCAGCGACGTTTGATTAATGCGTTAGAGGATCTTAAAGTAGAAAATGATGGCACTGTAAGACACTCTGGAGGACAAATCATTCAGTTTAGTTATGGAGAAGATGGCATTGATCCTACCAGAAGTATTGGTGGAGAAGCAGTTGACGTTGATCGAATAGTAGTTGATGTCAAGAGGGGGTTATAATCTTGGCAAAAAAAGACAGTAAAACTAAGGATAAAAAAGAATTAAAGAGAGTTAAAAAGACGGTAGTTAAAAAACCCAAAAAGGCCCCCGTGAAAAAAACGACCCCCCTAAAGAAAGCTACAGTGAAGGAACCTATGACAAAAGAGATAGAGAAAAAGCCTACTGCAAAAAAGACTGTAAAGAAAACTATGAATAAAAAAGCAACACCGCCAAAAAAACCCACAGAAAAGAAGATTTTAACAAAAGCAGTGAAGAAAAAAGAGGTTAAAAAAAAGAAAAAGACAAAAATTCCCGAAGCTCCTAAATCAGTGCCCCCTCCAAAAATAGTAGAAGAGTCTAACGAACGTAAAAAAATTAGAGCAGATATAGAAAAACTCTCAGCAAAGGACTATTTGCCACGTCACATTATTAATAGAATTATCGACAAAGTCTCTGAAGATAAAGAATTAGAATCAAAATTGAAAGATATTGTTTCCAGAGCCGTTGGATACTATAAAAGAAATCTTATCGACCCTTCTGAAGCTTGTGGTATCGTTGGTGCACAAAGCATAGGCGAACCAGGAACGCAGATGACGATGAGAACATTCCACTATGCAGGTGTTGCAGAAATTAATGTTACCTTGGGATTACCACGACTTATAGAAATTGTAGATGCAAGATCGGCTCCTTCTACACCTATGATGAATATTTATCTACGGGACGAATATCGATTGAATCCTGATCTTGCAAAAGAAGTTGCAAATCAAATAGAAATTACCAAACTCAATGATGTAGCCGATATCGGAGCAGATTTGACTAATCTAGTCATCATCATCAATCCAGATAGCAAAACCATGAAAAAGAAAGGATTTGATATCGATGAACTCTTAGAGACCATCAAGAAAATCAGAGGAACTGATGCCAAAATTGACAAGGATAAAATCAAGGTTACCTTAGATGACCCTAGCTATAAAAAACTTCTAGATGTAAATGAAACCCTCAGAGACCTAAAAGTAAAAGGAATTGACGGAATTAAGCGTATTATTATCCGAAAAGAGCCAAAGGAAGGATATGTCATATATAGTGAGGGTAGCAATCTCGAGAAGGTTCTTGAAGTAGAAGGTGTTGATCCCTATAGGACCTCGACAAACGATATTCAAGCCGTTGGACGTGTACTTGGTATAGAGGCAGCACGAAACATGATTATACATGAGGCAAATGCCACTCTATCAGAACAGGGGTTGAATGTCGATTTACGACACATTATGCTTGTTGCAGATGTTATGACGTCAGATGGCAATATAAGAGCTATTGGACGTCATGGAGTTAGCGCCGATAAGGAATCAGTATTGTCGCGAGCTGCATTTGAAATTACGGTAAGTCACCTACTACAAGCGAGTAGACGTGGTGAAACAGATAAGCTTGGCGGTGTTGCCGAGAACATCATTGTTGGACAGCCGGTTAATTTAGGAACTGGTGCTGTTGAACTCGTCATGCAAAGAAAGAAGAAGGGAAAGTAACATGGTTGATATAGAGAAATTATTAAAGACTACCATAAAAAAGGGAAAAGCGAAGATTGGTACAAAACAAACAAAAATGGTAGTCAATGACGGGTCTGCAAAACTCATTGTTATGGCAAACAACTGCCAAAATTCATCAGAGATTAGCAAACTAGCAGTAAAGAAAAAAATTCCAATCTATAAGTATACGTCTACCTCAATTGATCTGGGATATACCTGTGGTAAGGCCTTTGCTGTTTCAGTGTTTGCTGTAATGGATGATGGCGGTTCTAACATTTTGCAACTCGTCAAAAAAGGTAAGTAATTATGACTGAAATCATGCTTTCTAATGAAACCATAAAGTATATCAACATGGCAAGTAGCACCATAAGAACCGACATTTTAGATTGTTATATTGCTGACGATCGTTTGATATTTATTGTAAAAAAGGGCCAATTAGGAGCAGCGATAGGTAGTAAAGCCAAAAACCTCGAAAAACTCAGACGGTTGTTCAAAAAGAACATCAAATTTGTAGAATTTGATGATGATAAAGAAAAATTTATTCTAAATCTTTGCAAACCTTATAAAACAACAGGAATTACTCTAGAAGGTGAAGGAGGTGCCGTCGTTGCACGAGTCGAGGTCGAACGCAGCGATAAATCCAAACTCATTGGAAGGGATGGGAGAAACATTGGTATTATTCGTAAACTAGCACATAGGCATCATTCAATTAAAGATGTTCAAATTAAATAATCTGATTTTTTAAACATAATAGTTTTTAAATAGAGGCCATATTCAGGAGTGGGGAGTAACTCTGAGAATAAGAAAGCATCCTATCATTGATTTCAAAGAAAAAAAGAAAATCTCATTTTATTTCAACAATAAAGAGCTACATGGTTTTGAGGGGGACAGCATTGCTTCTGCACTTCATGCCAAAGGCTTCAAAAAGCTTACAACCAGTCTTAAGTATGATCGTCCCCGTGGATTTTTCTGTGGAATTGGAAAATGTTCTTCTTGTCTGATGAGAGTAAATGGAGTGCCAAACGTTAGAACGTGTATAGCTCCCCTAAAAAATGACATAAAAGTTGAGACACAAGGAAAGCTTGCGGATATACCTGATGCAAGATTTAAGAGCAATCCTAAAGAAACTATTGACGCAGATATTCTTGTTGTTGGTGCTGGGCCAGCAGGGCTTTGTGCAAGTATAGAATCTGCTAAACAGGGAGCAACTGTACTACTTGTTGATGAGAATCTTTGTGTCGGAGGTCAGTTAGTAAAACAAACCCATAAGTTCTTTGGCTCAAAACATGAAAAAGCAGGTACAAGAGGCGTCCAAATAGCTAAGGATTTGGAAAACGAAGTTAAAGAACTAGAAAAAAAGGGTAAAATCACATTAATGATTGATTCTACTGCCATCGGATATTATGAAGGGGAAGGGAAGAAACACAAATTTGGAGTTATGAAACGGAACGACTATGAAAGTACACTTTATGAAGTAAATTGCAAGGCAGTTATTTTTGCTTGTGGCGCTATGGAAAATATGCTTCTCTTTCCAGGTAATGATCTACCAGGGGTTTATGGTGCTGGTGCTGTGCAGACACTTATGAACGTTTATGGTGTAAAACCTGGTAAGAAGGTGATAATGGTTGGGGCAGGTAATGTTGGCCTTATTGTCGCTTATCAACTTCTTCAGGCAGGCATACAAGTTGATAGAGTTGTAGAAGCTGCTCCAATTATTGGTGGGTACCACGTCCATGCTGCAAAGCTAAGGAGGTGTGGCGTACCTATTCTGACTTCGCACTCCATTAAAGAAGTATATGGAGATGAAAAGGTTGAAGGTGCCATTATTGTAAAACTTGATAATAATTGGCAGCCAGTTAAAGGATCTGAAGAAAAAGTTGATTGCGATACAGTTTGTCTTGCAGTTGGTCTCACTCCTTCAACAAGACTCCTTTCCCAAGCAGGAGTTGAAATGGAGTTTGTCTCTGAAGCAGGAGGATACGTTGCACTTCATGATAATTCAATGAAAACTACCGTAAAAGGAGTATATGTTGCAGGTGACTCTTCAGGAATTGAAGAGGCATCTACTGCTATGATTGAAGGAAAAATAGCAGGATTATCATCTGCTTTAATGCTTGGATATGACAAGAAAGCGAAAGCTTTGAAAAAACAATATATCGCAGAGCTCGAGAGACTTAGAGAAGGTCCATTTGGTAAAAAGCCAAAGGTTGCAAAAGAGAAAATTAATAGATTACTGGAGAAGAAAAATGCATAATTACGAAAAAAACGGCGTTCTATCCAAAAAAGATCTAGAATTACCCTCTAAAGAGCAGTTGGAGAAGGGAGTAGCAATAATCGAATGCGTTCAAGAGATTCCATGCAATCCTTGTGTTGATTCATGCCCCGTAAATGCAATTTCTATGAAAGATATTAATGCTCTGCCAATTATTGATTATGATAAATGCATAGGATGCGGAAAATGCGTTGGAGTCTGCCCAGGACTCGCAATTTTCTTGATAAAAATTAAGGATAAACGAGCTTTGATAACCTTGCAATACGAGTTTTTACCTATTCCTGAAGTTGGGAGTAAAGTTGAAGCTCTTGATAGGGAAGGAAGCATTGTTGGTAATGCCGTAGTCAAAAGGGTTATTAAAAAAGGTAAAACAATGGTGATTACTGTTGAGGCAAATGAAGATCTTGCTATGGATATTAGAGATATTAGGGTCAATTCATGAAAAAAAAGGCTATTGTTTGCAGATGTGAAGACATTACTGAAGAGAACGTTATAAATGCTATCAATGAGGGTTACACTAATCTAGAGGAGTTAAGAAAAAAGTTGAGAATTGGTATGGGGCCTTGTCAGGGAAGAGTATGTATTCAACTTGTAATGAAAATCCTTGAAAAAAAGACGGGTAAAAAGATTTCAAAGGCATCTCTTCCAACATCTAGACCCCCAATTGTTCCTGTTTCTCTTGGTACACTTGCAAGTGACAAAGATGAAAAATAAGGCAGATGTTGTTGTCATCGGTGGAGGGGTAAACGGTTGCTCTCTTGCTTATAATTTAGCTAAGAGGGGAGTTGATGTTGTAGTTTTTGAAAAAAATTATTTATCTTCTGGTGCAACAGGCTCATGTGGTGCAGGACTAAGACAACAGTGGTCTACAAAAGAGAACACTGAACTTGCAATTAAAAGCATTAAAATCTTTGAAACGCTTAGTAAAGAATTAGGAGAAGATATCGAGCTTCGTCAGGGTGGATACCTGATTGCCATTCATGATGATAAAGGGATGAAACAAGCTGAAAAGGATATAGAAATGCAACGTTCTTTAGGTTTAAAAGTTGATATCCTAGACCCAGGGCAAATAAACGATGTTGTGCCAATCATTGATGTAAAAGGGATGAAGACCATAGGGGCTACTTTTTGTCCATCAGATGGGCATGCTAACCCATTTAAAACGACATTTGCTTATGCAAACGCAGCTAAGAGAAATGGTGCAAATATCTACACCCAAACCAAAGTTGTTGATATAAAGCTAAAAAATAAGAGAATAAGTGAAGTTAAAACGGATAAAGGATCTATAAAAACGAATACTGTTGTGAATGCTGCTGGGGTTTGGTCTAAAGAAATTGCCAAAATGATCGGCGTTAAGCTTCCCAACGTTCCTTTTAGAAAAGAGATAATGGTAACCGAAAGGCTAAAACCAATGTTTGAAGCCATGG
>CAZYFW010000076.1:0-7189 GCA_964646685.1 uncultured Thermoplasmatales archaeon | reverse complement strand
AACTCAAGGCCATAAAGGAAAGGCTCCAAGAGCTTTCTAAAGAAAAAAAGGAAGCGCCTTAAAAAGGTTTAAGAAGGATGCTTCTTTCTCTTGTCTTTCTTTCAGATTAATATTGGAAAATAATAGAGAGGAAAAACATGGAAAAAAAGGCGTTTGATGAATCTAAGATTAAAAAAAACTTGAGCAATATAAAACATAAGCTTGTCGTATTAAGTGGCAAAGGTGGTGTCGGTAAGAGCACGGTTTCTGCAAATCTCGCACTCTCACTATCAGAAAAAGGATACAATGTAGGATTGCTAGATGGCGATATGCATGGCCCCAGCATCCCCAAAATACTTGGTATTGAGGATAAGCGGCCTGAACCTTCTGAGGCAGGTATAAATCCGGTTTTTGCCTTACCAAAATTGAAGGTTATGTCAATGGGATTTCTCCTACAAGATAAAGACTCACCAGTTATTTGGCGTGGACCTTTGAAGATGGCTGCTATTAAACAGTTTATCGGAGATGTAAACTGGGGAAATCTAGATTATCTAATTATTGATTTGCCACCAGGAACTGGCGATGAACCATTAAGTATAGCACAACTAATACCAGATAGTGATGGTGCAGTAGTTGTAACAACACCACAGGATATAGCACTGGTAAGTGTGAGAAAATCTATTAACTTTGTAAAGAAAATGAATATGCCTGTAATTGGTATCATCGAGAATATGAGTGGTTTTAAATGTCCACATTGTGACAAAACTATTGATATCTTCAAAACAGGTGGAGGTAAAAAAGCATCAATAGATTTCAAGATCCCATTTCTTGGATACATCCCTATTGATCCCGAAATCGTAAGTACAGGGGACTCTGGAGAACCATTTATGATTAAAAACGCTGAGTCAGATGCTGCAAAAGCATTTGAAAAAATCGTAGACAATATTGAAAAGATTGTCAATAAAAAAGAGGTGAAATAAAATATGCCAGGTGGAGATGGAACAGGTCCAAATGGACAAGGACCTGTAGTTGGAAGAGGTCGTGGAAGAGGACAAGGTGGTGGTCGCGGTCTAGGCGGCGGTTTTGCCCGTGGTCCTGACGGTGAATGTAGATGTTCGAACTGTGGGCATAAAGAACCACATCAGTTAGGGGTGCCTTGCTATGACAAGAAATGCCCAAAATGTGGTAGCCCTATGACAAGAGCTTAATATTATATGGCCATTATGACGAAAGTTAATTAAGATAGAAGAGGTGAAAAAGATATGAAGATTGGAATATCATCAACAGGGGAAGATTTGAATGCACAAGTTGACCCAAGATTTGGACGATGTCAATATTTCTTAATTGTAGATACAGAAAACATGAGTTTTGAATCTATTCCAAACGAAAGCGCAATGGCGTCTGGTGGCGCTGGAATACAGGCAGCACAGACAATTGCAAAGACTGGTGTGAAAATTATGGTAACAGGAAACATGGGGCCAAATGCATTTCAAACCTTGCTTGCAGCTGGAATAAAGATATTTACTGGTGCAACAGGTACGATTAATGAGGCGATAGATAAATACAAGAAAGGAGAACTGCAAGAAACAACTGCTCCCAATGTCGGCAGCCATTCTGGCATGGGGGGTGCTGGTAGAGGTGTTGGAAGAGGTAGAAATCTATGAAAATATGTATACCAACTATAGGTGAAAATGGGTTAGACAATCTTGTTGGAGAACACTTTGGTAGAGTACCTACATACACTATAGTAGATCTTGATACGAATAACGTAAAGGTTATTCCTAATACGAGCCACCATATGGGCGGACAGGTAGATCCTCCTGAAATCATGGCAAGGGAAGGAGTCAACATCATGATCTGCCAAGGCCTGGGGCGACGAGCAATCACAATGTTCGAAGAATTTGGTATTGAAGTGTATATCGGCGCATCTGGAACTGTAAAAGATGCGATTGAAGCATTCAAACAGGGAACTTTGCAAAAAGCCAGTGAAGGAGATGCCTGTGGACAGCATACCTTTCGTGATCGGCATCATCAATAAAACCCTCAGCAAGTGAAATAATGAAAACATATCTAGAATGCATACCTTGTTTTATAAAGCAGTCATTGGAAGCAGCACGCATGGCAACAGATGATGAAGATGCTCATGCAGAGGTTCTGAGAGAGGTTATGAAACATCTTCAGAAAATTTCTTTTAATGATTCTCCCCCAGAACTATCTAGAGAAGTACATGAAATTATAAGAAATATTACAAGGTCAAAAGATCCGTATAAAAAAGTAAAGGATCAATCAAATGAAAAAGCGAAAAACCAATATCCACACCTCAAAAAGCTAGTAAGCGAAGCAGATGATCCTCTGCTGATGGCTATAAAACTTGCAATTGTTGGTAACGTTATTGATTTTGGCACTAGTAATAGATTCAATATTGAAGATATGATTGAAAAGGCGGTAAAAAAGGACTTTGAAGATAATGCATATCCTCAATTTAAGAAGTCACTGGCAAGCTCAAAAACTATTCTCTATTTAGCGGATAACACAGGAGAAATTTTCTTTGACAAATTATTAATTGAGGAACTAGTGAAAAGAAAAAAAAAGGTTACCTATGTGGTAAAAGCAAATTCCATAATTAATGATGCAACGACAGAAGATGCGGAGTTTGCAGAAATAGACAAAATTGCAACCATTATGAAGGGAGATGCAGGTCAAACTCAATCATCACCTGGAATGGTATTATCATATGCATCTAAAGAGTTTTATGACAGTTTTGAATCATCAGATATGGTGGTTTCTAAGGGACAAGGAAATTATGAAGGTTTAAGTGATGTAGATCGCGATATTTTTTTTATGTTAGTAGTTAAATGTCCCTTAGTCGCACGAGATATTGGTGGTGAGATGGCTCGGCTTATACTGAGGGCAAAATAATGATTATTTCAATTGCAAGCGGAAAAGGTGGAACAGGAAAGACAACCATTGCGACAAATCTCGCATTGAGCCTTGGTGATGCACAGCTTATCGATTGTGACGTTGAGGAACCAAATGCAAATATTTTTCTTAATGCAAAAATAAATGAGAGTGAAAACATCTCAGTAAACATTCCGGAGATTGATAAGGTTAAATGTGATTTTTGTGGTAAATGTTCTGACTTCTGTGCATATAATGCCTTGGCTGTAGTTCCATCTGATGTGCTTGTTTTTCCTGAGTTGTGCCACTCATGTGGTGGATGTGAACTTGTTTGTCCCCAGAATGCTGTTGGTTGGAGCGAGCGAGTCGTTGGAGTAGTTGAACATGGAATGGCAGAGGGTATTGATTTTTATCATGGGTTGTTGAATATTGGAGAGATTCAGGCCATCCCTGTCATTAAAGCATTGAAGCGAAAAGTCGATAAGAGTAAGAATGTAATTCTTGATGCTCCTCCGGGTACGTCCTGCCCAGTTATTGAAACTGCGGGTGGTTCGGATTATTGCATACTTGTAACTGAATCCACTCCTTTTGGCCTTCATGATCTTAAACTTGCAGTTGATGTCATTCGTCATATGTACATTCCGTTTGGAGTGATCATTAATCGCGATGGTGTTGGAGATAAAAAAGTTGAACTTTACTGTCAAAATGAGAAAATTCCTGTTCTTATGAAGATTCCACATAGTGAAAAAATTGCGCAGCTCTATTCCAGAGGCACCCCATTTGTAAATGAACTTCCTGATTGGAGAAAAGAGTTTCAAAATCTTTTTAGCAGAATACAATCGGAGGTGAAAACGTGAAGCAGCTTACAGTCATTAGTGGAAAAGGAGGAACGGGTAAAACATCGATTACTGCTGCTTTTGCATCTCTTGAAAAGAGTGCTGTTCTTGCTGATTGTGATGTTGATGCTGCAGATCTTCACCTTATTCTTAAACCTAAAATCAAAAAGACGATAGGGTTTCATGGATTAAATATTGCACATATTGATAAAGATCGCTGTATTGATTGTAAAAAATGCTATGAGTCTTGTAAGTTTGATGCAATTGATGAGGCGATTTATATTATTAAGGAGTCTTGTGAAGGTTGTGGCGTCTGTGAGTATGTTTGTCCTGTTGACGCAATTACAATGAAAGAAAGGGATTCAGGTTTTGCGTATATTTCTGACACTCGTTTTGGACCTATGTCTCATGCTATGTTGAAGACTGCTGAAGAGGCATCTGGGAAACTAGTTACCGTTGTGAGAAACAATGCAAAAACGCTTGCTGAAGACAAAAATAAAGATCTAATTATTATAGATGGTCCGCCTGGCATCGGATGCCCGGTTATTGCCTCTCTAACTGGAGTGGATCTCGTGCTGATTATTACCGAACCTACGCTTTCTGCTATCCATGATCTTAAACGGATACTTGGTGTTGCAAATCATTTTGGTATTCCTTCTGTTGTTTGCATTAACAAGTATGACATCAATGTGGACAATACAGAAAAAATTGAGCAATACTGTAAAAGAAATGGCGTTGAAGTTGTTGGAACTCTTCCATATGATACGATTGTGACTGATGCTATGATTCATGAGCAGAATGTAATTGAGTTTTCAGATGGCGATTTAGCTGATAGAATCGTTGAGATGTGGGACAAAATAAAGGAGAAGCTGATTGCATGAATAGTGATGAGGACTTTGAAGAGATGGTAAAGGATCTTCAACATAAAATCGATCGTGATGAAAGAAGAATCTATTCAAAAGTGGTCATCAAAGAATATAGAAATCCAACTAACTTTGGTTTTATTGAAAATCCAGATACTACTGGACAGATAAAAGGGCCTTGCGGCGACACAGTAAGAATAGATCTCAGGACTGAGGACAATATAATACAAGACGCTCGTTTTTGGACTGATGGATGTGGCGCAAGTATCGCCTGTGGAAATATGCTAACAAAGATGATAAAAGGAAAAACCATTGAACATGCTTTAATGATTAAAAGTGATGAATTAACCGCTTTGCTTGATGGTCTCCCAAAAGAGAATTTGCATTGTTCGGTTCTTGCTGTTAACACATTGCAGAAAGCCCTTAAAAATTATCATTGATATTGAAAACAATAGTTGAAATTATGGACCAGATAAAGATGCACCCTATTGGGATTATTTACTCCCCTTACAAAGAGACTAGAGATATCCCGATACAGGGAAGATTTAAAGACGATGTGGAGGCTTGGGTAGAGCTAAAAGATGAATATGTAAGAGGCTTAAAAGATCTAGATAAATTTAGCCATGCCATACTTCTTTATCACTTTCATAAGTCGGATAAAGAGCATATTGAGGGGAAGCCATTTCTTGAAGAAGATGAGCATGGGATATTTGCAATAAGAAGTCCACATCGTCCGAATCATCTAGGACTTTCCGTTGTAAAAATTAAGCACATCCGAGAAAATAAATTGTATTTTACTCAGGTTGATATGATAGATGGAACGCCGTTACTTGACATTAAACCATATGTAAAATATTTTGATAGTCGAGAGAATGTTGTTTCTGGTTGGATAGATAAGCACTTTATAAATGGAAAAATTCCAGACAAAACCATTATTGGATAATTTCTAAGATATTTTGAATCATATAATAGCAATATTTTTCTGTAAAATTAATATCTCACCACATCCATATATTTTTATTGTTTTTTAACCTATTATAACCAATATATGCGGCTTTATTTGGCTTATTACCATTAAATATATGAAAATTACCAATAATTTTAAATACATCATATGCTATAGTAAACATGAAGATTGTGCCTGAAAAAGAAACGGAGGAAAAATAACTTATGCATTCCAAGTATTTTTCATGCATGTCGACTAGAGTAAGGATTAGTGATTAAAAAATGGACCCAATGGTAATAGTTGGTATAATTATCTTAGCATTTATTATGGAGACCGTTGATTCATCACTTGGAATGATGTATGGTACTTTACTGAGTCCTCTGCTTATTGGATTTGGATTTCCTACCCTCTTAGTAGTTCCTGCCATTCTATTATCTCAGGCCATTGGAGGGATTGGCGGCACGATATCGCATCATAAATTCAAAAACGCAGATTTCAACGGGTTAACGCGAGATACAAAAATCGCATTAGCCATGATAATCCCAGGTTTAGCAGTTGTTGCCCTTGGCGTATTTGTTGCTGCTAATCTCCCCAAATTATGGCTTAACACATACATAGGCGTTCTGGTTATAATTATGAGTATGCTGGTTTTGTCGCCACTCAAATATAAGTTTGCATGGTGGAAACATTATGTCGTAGGCATATTAGCTGCTTTTAATAAAGCACTATCTGGAGGGGGATTTGGTCCAGTAACAAGTACAGGTGGCATTATCGGTGGTTTAGAATCCAAGGTATCGATAGCTACAACAACATTTGCTGAAGTTGTGATTTGTTTAGCTTCCTTTAGCATATATGCACTTTATACAAACAATTTCGATTGGATATTTATAGGAGCATTATGTGTTGGTGCGATTATTGGTGGTCTCATAGGTCCATATATCAGCAGCCGAGTGAGTCATACTATATTAAGAAAAATTATTGGCGTTTTTGGTATATTATCCGGGATATGGCTGTTTTGGAAGATATTAGGAATGTGAATGCAAAATAAATATTCAAATTTTATAGATAATAACCATGAAGGAAACAAGAAAACGAAATAGCAAAAGCAGTTAGCTATATCGGACCGTCTGTATTACTGTGCTAGCTTTAATAACGTATTTGATACTAGGTGATCTTCTTCAAATGACTTCCATTGTAGTGATTTTTCAATCCATTCAAATGGTAATTTACTACTTCCATGAACGAGCAGGGGAACAAATAAAATGGAGATATTCTTAATAATCTAATAGTAATTAGTTGTTGGATATGTTACAAAAAATGTTGTTACAATGACAAATTATTTATACAAATATTGGTTATTTGAATTGGTTTTTCTCATGAAGGTCGAATTAGAAGATGTGAGATGCATAAAAGACACAGCGTTGACAATCAGAGGGTCAAGAAGGAGGGTGACAGTGCCTTCTGAAGTAGTTGAAATTCTCAAACTTAAAAATGGTGACAAGTTACGATGGATAGTTTTCAACAATGGAAACATACAGATTCATAAGGTAAAATAATAAAATAAACAGTCGAGTTAGAAAATTATATTTGCCATACCGAGATTATACAGAAACTCTCGTAATAACATTTATATATGATTTCTATAATGCCTTACTTCCTTGTCTATA
>CAZYFW010000075.1:0-7225 GCA_964646685.1 uncultured Thermoplasmatales archaeon | reverse complement strand
AACGAGAACTTGTTGAAGAAACATTTAAATGTCGAGTTCATGACCATTATGGATTGAGAGAGAGCAAACAGTTTTAGGTGGAACATGTGAATATAGTAACTGCTACCATATGTTTCCAGAATATGGCATAACCGAATTGGTTGATAAAGAAGGAAATCTAGTAACTAAAGAGGGGGAAACTGGGGAGATTGTAGGAACTGGTTTTCATACATACTATTTTCCATTTATAAGATATAAAACAGGTGACTTGGGGGCTTATACTGAGGAAAAATGTCCATGTGGGAGAAATTATCCATTGTTGAGGAAGATTGAAGGACGTGTACAAGATTTTGTAGTTTCAAAAACAAAAAAACTTGTTCCATTTACTAGAATTCATCATTTAGTTGCTGAATCTTCACAAAACGTAAAAGAATGTCAATTTTATCAAGACACCGAAGGAGAGCTTGTTTTAAACATAGTAAAAACACAACATTATACAGATTCTGACAGTCAGAAGATACAAAAAGGATTTCAGAAAATCCTTGGCAATGGATTTAACCTTGCTATACGTTTCGTTGATCAGATACCACGTACAAATAGAGGGAAATTTCAATTTTTAATACAAAAATTACCTGTTGATTTTTCATAAAAATTAACAAAAACCATAAAAACTATCACTTTTGCAACGACTTTCCAAGAATTAACCGCATAATTCTTCCTTTTTTATTGGGTTTTGTATTATGGATCATTGTTTTCACCCAGGAGTACATCATTGTTATAGCACTAGGAGTTGATATCCCCTATCATTATTTCTTATTGATTCAACCAGTTGCAAATATGGCTGGGTTTCTGCCTATAACATTTGCTGGTTTAAGAGTTCGAGAGTTAACAGCTATTCTAATTTTTACGACCCTATTTACAGTAACGCCTGAAGAAGTTCTAGTGTTTATCCTTGTAGGATTTGTCATAACTAGCATATTTCCAGGTTTTATTGGTTTCCTTGTGTTTTTAACGTAAGCTCGAGAAAAGAGACCTCTCCAACTACATAATGTGATACAAAAATTTTACAGTTAGATGTTAAATTATTTTTTCACCAAACAGAACGATTTCCATCTTGAAGTAGGAAAAGGATGATTTTCAATTTTTTTTACAACAGTAATATCTTTATTTGGATTTAAACTATTAATAATCGATTCATTTAGATAAGAAGTTCTGACTATGATTTTGCTTTTGGGCTTTGCATTTTTAAAAATATGCTCCAAAACTTTTATTTTCGGAATAGAGCAACCCGACACTATTATTGTATCAAAATCATCTAAGGGAAATTTTGCACCATCCCCATATTCGGCTTTTACCTTCTTATCTAATTTCTTTTTGCATATAACCTCATTTGCTAGCTTTATCGATTTAGGCTTATTGTCAATTGTAACTATTTTTACATCGTCCATCTCTGCTAGTGTCATGGCTGTTATCGGATATGCGCCACAGCCGATATGCAATATATTTTCAGCCTTTGAGAGAGTAAATTTTTCTATTTCTTTTCTATATGTCTTCCCTATTATTTTTTCATATAATTCAGCTAATTTAACCATTTTGCAGGATAACTTATCAGCATAGTCCCAGAATAAAATCGATCCTTTTTTATTAAAAATATGCTTGGGCGTATGAGTATAGTTTAAAAAATCTTCCCTTGTTTCCTTTTTTGCATTCATCTTATTCCTTCAACTATCGATATCATCTGATATTAAAACAGAATTAAATAACTTTCTTCATACCGAAGCATTCTTACTTTGGATTACATTTTTAAAAGCTTCGCTGTTTTACCACTAATCATAAAAGACATATACTGATTATGCTATTCCAACAAAAAATCCGAAGAACAACTATGTGATAAATATGACGGGCGAGGGCATTGGTTTTGGAAAGGCCATTTTATTTAATGAACACTTTGTAGTCTATGGGATACCATCAATTGTCTCTGCAATTGGTAATTATACTATTGCCAAAATAGAGCCATATGGTAAACCGGGATTTAAATTGGAAGACAATAGAAAAGCAACACCACGCTATAAGGAAGATAAAATAGATCAACAGAAAACGTCTATAAATAACATTTTAAAGAAAACTAATACAGATCTATCTAAAAAAGGAATCCAAATAATACTTGATGGAAACCTATACTGTGCGAGTGGAATTGGTGCCAGTGCAGCTTCTTGCGTGGCAATTGCTAGGGCCATATCTGATTATTTTAATCTTAACCTTTCAGACGATGAGATTAATGATGTGGCATATGAAGGAGAGAAAGGCTATCACGGAAACCCCTCTGGAGTTGATAACACTGCGTCAACTTATGGTGGACTTATTTGGTTCCAAAAAGGAAATGCCAACACTATTGATAGAATCACCATTTCTAATCCCATTGAAATTGTCATAGGCAACACAGGGAAAGTTGCAGATACGACTGCAGCAGTTGCCGGTGTTAGAGAAAGGAAAGAGAAGAATCCCGAGAAATACAAAGAAATTTCAGACAGAGCTGAAAACATTGCCTATCTAGCAAAAGATGCGTTACAAGATGAAGATCATAAAGAAGTAGGAAAACTCATGAATGAAAGTCATAAACTTTTGCAACAAATAGAAGTTTCATCAAGAGAACTTGACTTTCTTGTTAAACTTGCAAGAGATCAGGGTGCTCTTGGAGCAAAGCTTACTGGAGGTGGCTTGGGAGGGAACATGATTGCTCTTACGCCAGGTAAAGAATTGCAAGATGATGTTGCAAATGCAATCGAAAAGGAAGGGTTCCAAACAATAAAAACCATTATCGGTGCATCTCGTGGAGGAAATCACTAATGAATCTGCGCGATTTCTTATCACAACTCGAAAAGGAAAAGAAATTAACGCGCATCATTAAGGAAGTTTCAACAAAATATGAAATTGCAAATATTATATATTCCTTAAATGAACAACCTGTTATTTTTGAGAATGTAAAAGGATATCCGTTCCAGATTTTTGGCGGTATAACTTCTAACCGCGATATTATCGCTGAAGGTCTTGGAACGACAAAAGAAAACTTATTATTAAAACTCGTTGAAGCACTCCGCAACCCAAAAAAACCTAAAATTGTTGATAAAGCTCCTTGTCAGGAAGTTGTTATAAAAGATCCTGATTTGAGTAAAATTCCACTTTTATATCATCTTGATGGCGATGGCGGCAGATATGGTTCTGCTACTGTTGCAACTATTAAAGATCCTGAGACTGGAAGAAATGTCTCCTATCATCGACTTATGGAAATTGGGAAAAACAAATTTACGGCACGTCTCATTGAAAAAAGACAGACCCGAACAACATATGATAAAGTTAAGGGAGATTTGGAGATGGCCATCTGTATTGGGAACTCTGTTGCAGTGATGGTTGCTGCATCTCTTGGCCCTCCATCTGGTGTGGATGAATTTTCTATTGCAAATGCTCTTGATAAAACCGACTTAGTCAAATGTTTGACAAAGGATCTTGAGGTTCCTGCTGAGTCTGAGTTTGTTTTTGAAGGTAGACTTACAAGAGATCTTGATCGTGAAGGACCTTTTGTTGACCTTACTGAAACAAGGGATTTTGAACGTCAAGAACCTGTTTTTGTTGTTGATTGTATTACTCATCGAAAAGATGCAATATATCAAGCACTAATTCCTGGTCGTCTTGAGCATAAAACACTTATGGGGATGCCAAAAGAACCAACGATTTACAATGAAGTCAGCAAAGTGGTAGATTGTAAAAACGTATTTGTCACAATGGGCGGTGGTAGTTGGTTGCATGGCGTTGTAAAAATCAAAAAGAAACACCCTGATGATGGCAAAAAAGCAATAGAAGCAGCATTCAACGGTCATAAAAGCATGAAACATGTCTGGATTGTTGATGAAGATGTAGACATTTACAATCCGCTAGCGGTTGAATGGGCTATGGCAACACGTTTCCAGGGTGATAAAGACATGGTAGTTATACATGATTCACCTGGCAGTAGTCTTGATCCATCAGGTAAACATGAAGAAGGTAAAAAAACACTGACTACAAAAATTGGTTTTGATGCAACTATTCCATCTGATGTTGATAAAAGCAAATATGAGGTTGTAAAGTACAAAAAAGTTGATCTTGATGATTACCTCGGGTGAAGGAAAATACAAAGTTTGGCTTAAAGAGGAAAAAGTTGGTGATGATTTTCTTTACGTTTTAGGTGGAGGTGAAAGAACTCATATCGGTGGAATCGTCCTCTGCGAGCCAGACAAAGAGCCTCAAGCTATACGGTTGGAAGGGCACTATGATGATGTTGTTCTAAAACCAATAGCTAAGGCAGCATGCCAAAAATATAAGAAAAAAGTTGTTGCTATTGGGGGGGTACATATTGATAACGCTTCAAAAGAGGAGATTGATTTATTGATTAAGAACTGTAAGGAGTTAGTAAAATGCATCTAACAAAAGATGAAGAAAAAATCCTAAATGGCGAGAACGGCGAAGTAATGGAACGACTATTTAGACTTCTTGTTCGCCTGGGCGACATTTATGGTGCTGATCAGATGATTCCTGTAGGATCTGTTCAGGTCGCAGGTGTTTCTTACAAGTCCATTGGCGATCCTGGAACAGAGTTTCTTGAGGATATGGCTTCAAAAGGCGCCAGGGTTAAGGTTCTAACTTATCTGAACCCTGCTGGTATGGATCTTGAAGACTGGGAAAAACTCGGTTTTCCAAAGGATTTTGCAAAAAATCAGTTACGTATAATGGATGCTTTTCAGAAAATGGGAATAGTTGTCACAGCTACTTGTACTCCTTATCTTGCTGGTAACCTTCCTCGTTTCCGTGAACATATTGCTTGGTCTGAAAGCTCTGCTGTATCATTTTCAAATTCTGTAATAGGCGCTAGAACAAACCGTGAGGGTGGACCATCAGCTCTTGCTGCTGCTATTTGTGGTGTAACTCCAAATTATGGTTTACATCTTTGGGAAAAGAGACAACCAACGATTAAAGTCAAGGTAGATGCAGATCTTAACTTTAACTCTGATTTCGGTGCACTTGGCTATTATGTTGGCAAGCAAGTCAAAAATAAAATACCATATTTTACAGGAATTAAAGAAGCAAATACCGATCAACTAAAAGCCCTAGGAGCTGCAATGGCTGCATCAGGTGCTGTAGCTTTGTATCATATTGAAGGCTTGACACCTGAGGCTGATTTGGTTGAAAAAAAGAACCTTGAAACTATAAATGTTGGCAAGACTGAAATTAAAGAAACATATGGTAAGTTGAACACAGGAAAAGATCCTGACATTGTGATTTTAGGCTGCCCACATGCATCACTTAGAGAAATTTCAACACTGGCTGACAAGCTTAATGGTAAACGTCTAAAAAAACCTGTTTGGATTTGCACCTCAAGAATGGTTAAAGAGGCTGCAGAGAGAATGGGCTTTAATGAAATAATTGCTAAAGCAGGTGGTAGTATAATTGCTGATACATGTATGGTTGTTTCACCTATTGAAAACATGGGATATAAAACCACAGGCGTCAATTCAGGGAAAGCAGCAAATTATTTACCAGGTTTTTGTAAACAGGATGTTTGTTTTGCTAATATCGACGATTTAGTAGAGGGTCAATTATGAAGGGAAGAATGATATCTCCAGGTAAAGCCAAGGGAAAGGCAATTGTATCTTCCGAACCAATTGGTTTTTATGGCGGCATCGATGCTAAAACAGGAATTGTAATTGAAAAAGACCACCCATTAGAAGGCAAATGTGTGACTGATAAAATCCTTGTTTTTCCATGTGGTAAAGGATCAACTGTTGGATCGTATGTTATATATGGACTCAAGAAAAACAGTGTCGCACCAGCAGGAATTATCAACAAGGAAACTGAAACAATTGTTGCAACAGGCGTCATCTTAGCAGGCATACCATGCGTTGACCAGATTGATATCGGGAATATAAAAGATGGCAGTACGGTTTTATTAGATGCCGATAATGGGACTGTAGAAATAAAATAGAAGATTACAACAGGGCCCTCATGCTCCAAGATGTACCTATGCCATTTAACTCCATTTCATGATCTCCATCATCGTCAGACCATGAAATAGTTCCACTGACAGCACTTCCTCCAATCTTCATACCCACATAAGTTGGGAATCTCCATATTTTCTCGTAAGTATTTTTGTCAGTGATATCTATATCGAGTTCGATATCAAACGGCTTCAATAATGGCTGAAGAATACTAGGTTCTGCTGTAACACTTATCTCGGAAGGCATTTTTACAAAGAGAAAAACCTGCTCATCTGTTTTATCTATCTTTACCGTCATTTTTTCAAGTTTTGTAAGTGTTTTTCCTTGATCTGTGGTTAGAATCAGTGAACCAAAAGGATTTACTTTTGTGGTTTTACTTGATATAACTTGAGGGGTTAGGTAATAATTGCTATAATAGATGTGCCATCCGTTTTCTAGTGATAGGTGGCACCAATCCCATCCATTAATCAATCCTCTTGTCACTAGGTGAGGTGACCAGGAATGTTCATGATGTCCTGTTCCGCTTACATTAAATTCTTTGTCATCAATTACTATTTTGCCAGTGACAGTACATCCCATAAACATGTAATTTGCAGTGTTGCTTTTTGATTTGTCAAATTCTCTACTGTCCACAGTCCATAACGGATCCGCAGATGCAAAATAATCCAAATCGATTATAATTTCGTGGTCTTCGTTGATGTCTTCATCCTCGGCGTGTACATGCCACTCTGGGGCTTTTCCTTCGGCCCATGAATTTCCAAAAGTGACATCAACTCCAGGAGAATGTGCTTCCAGTGCCTGTGGATTAAAATATCCAAGACCTCTTTTTTTGTTGATAATCCCCCCATATTTTTCACCGTCAGGCCCAAGGAGCGTTACTACCATCATATCTGGTTTCAAAGTTCCCAATAAATCACCATATGCCATATGATTAAAACTTATTGTAACCGTCCAATCCTTGAGAGCACTCTCTTCATTGTCAAGAATGGCACCAAAATACCACCATTCTCTAGCTATAAGAATTTCTTCATAATGCACTCCCTCGTCTTCAGGAGTAACTGCTCTTTCGTATCCTGGAATAAAGGATGCTGGTGGTATTGGCGGCGGCGGAATCACAACTATATCTTCAATTGGTTCTCTATCTTTTTCGTCAATTTCAATTTCAAGATACCCCGCATAGAATAAAACAATCCCTGCACCAAAAATTACGATTAAAACGA
>CAZYFW010000074.1:0-7263 GCA_964646685.1 uncultured Thermoplasmatales archaeon | reverse complement strand
GACAAATGACAGGTGCTTTCTAATAGTATTAATTTCGTTAATATTTGCGCCGGATTTAAGCAGTAAATCAGTTGTTTGTTGTAAATCGTTGAGAGATATTCTTGGCATGCACAATAGCGCAGATCCACCACCAGATATTAGTACAATGAGTAGGTCGTTGGTGCTGCATCTCTTCACAAGCTCCATAATCCGTTCTGCACCATCAATACTCTGCTGATCAGGAATTGGGTGCCCACCGACGATTGTTGTTACATTTTCGTTTTTAACAATATTGTTCGAATCGTTAGTAACAACAACTCCTTTGGCTATGTTTGTCGTATCGCAGACCGCTTGTGCCATTCCAACACTGGCTTTTCCAAAGCCAATTAGATAAATATTTTCAAAATCAGAGTAATCTATCACTTTGTCTTTGATTTTAACTCCCTCATTATCAACATGCGCACTTACAGCATTATATGGATCGACTGCTTCAACTGCGGCAGATAAAATGTCGAGCAAATCCGCCCTTATCTTTTGTAATTCGGGAGTCTGCCCATGTTCAATGATCTGTTGTCTATTTTTGAATAACATATTCCAATTTCTTAAAAATTATTTTCCAAACTGAAGCTGCTTCATCAGATTTTTTTGCATTTTCCGGTTGCCAGAAAACCCTTTCATCATTCGTTTGGTCATGTTATAGTATTTCAACAACTCTTTGACATGCCTATTTTCAACACCTGCGCCATGTGCAATTCTCTTTATGCGGGAAGAATGAATAATTGTTGGGTCATTCATTTCCTCATCGGTCATCGAGTCCATAATGATGCGGAATCGTTGTAATTTTTGCTGAGTGTCATCCATGTTGACATCTTTCATTTTACCTGAAAAACCGCCCGGAAGCATTTCGGCAACTTTGCTAAGTGGTCCCATTCCAGATAACATGTCCATCTGGTCATACATATCGTGCAAGGTAAATTTGCCAGACATGATTCGTCGAGCAGTCTTTTCTGCATCTTTTCCTTTCAAACTTTCCTCTGCCTTTTCAAGCAAGGATTTAATATCACCCATGCCAAGCAATCTGGAGATGAATCTTGCAGGGTCAAAAGTCTCAAAATCAGTGGCATGCTCCCCAGTTCCAATAAAAACAATGGGTGCACCAACCTCAGCCGCAGCACTTAATGCACCGCCACCTTTAGCAGTGCCATCTAGCTTGGTTAGAACAATGCCTGTAATATCGACTGCATCGTTGAATGCTTTTGCCTGTGGACCCGCTTGTTGACCAACAGCCGCATCCATAACCAACAATTTTTCATCAGGTTTTGTTGTCTTGAAAATATCTTTCATTTCTTGGATGAGGTCATCTTCAAGCTTATGCCTACCTGAAGTATCTACAATAATTACGTCGCTTGTGCGTTTAAATTTATCTAACCCTTCTTTTACTATCTTTACAGCATCCTTTTCTTTTTTGTCTCCATAGAAGGGTACCTTCACATTATCTGCAATCTGTTTTAATTGTTCATAGGCTGCAGGGCGGTGAACATCACCAGCAATAACTGCAGGTCGGAGCCCTTTCCTTTTGAAATAGGTTGCCAGTTTTCCACAAGTTGTAGTTTTACCTTGGCCATAAAGACCGACCATCATAATAATCTGTTTTTTTATTGGAAGTTCTCGAGAATCTCCAAGTATGACGACCAATTCTTCATATACAATGTGAATTACATGCTCTCGGTTGCTCATCCCAGCAGGAGGCTTCTCAGAAAGTGCACGTTTTTCAATCTTTTTTGAGAGTTCTAAAACAAGTTTGACGTTGATATCTGCTTGCAATAGTGCTCTTTGTATATCTCTGACTACCTCTTTTATAAGCTTCGAATCAACATATACTGCATTTGCAATTTTTTTTATTGTTCCTTTTAAGGAATTTCCTAGGTCATCTAGTACCATATAATCTTGAGCCTAGAAATGGAAAAAGATGCATTAAAAGGTATCGTTGATTATTTATTTCCTATTTTTTCTCTGTTATCTTTTGATAGTGCTTTATGCTATTAATGATGGTTGCCCATTCCTCCATCATATTTTCGAGCATCTCTCTATTTTTTTTATAAGATGTAGCTAAATCGTTAAGCAATTCTGAAAAGGCCGATACTGCTCGTGAGATATCTGTAACAGTTATAATTCCTACAATTTCGTTGTTTAAAATGACAGGGAGTTTCTTGATTTTATTTTCCCGCATTATTTCTGCTGCCTTTTCTACTGGTGACAAGGCATGTACTGTCTTTATGTTTTGAGACATTATCTCTCTGACCTTAGTTTTCTTGGGGTCTTTGTTTTGCAAAATGACCCGCTCAATGGTATCTCTCTCTGTAACAATTCCAACAATAAGATTTTTATCCATGACTACGAGACAACCAACTTTTTTTTCACTGTATTTTTTACATGCTTCATATACTGTCTTATTACAATCTATCTCAACAACATCTCTAACCATCACTTCTTCAACAAGCATCTCTCTACCTCACAATATGTAATTAAGTTAGTTACTAATTATAGTTTTTATCATATAACAGATAACTATTTTTCAAGTTGTTGGTGTTTTTGCTAAAATATTTATTGGCTAATTTAATTTTATAAATAGTTATAAAACTATAAATATTGAAATTACATTCCATAGTTGCTATTATTGTTGGGGACGTCGATATGATAAAAATAAATGTGGAGAAGATAACTTGTTTAATGCTGGTATTTGTTTTCTTGTTTTCTACAAGTACCATTGCATCTCAACCAAACGATCAAACGACAACAACCGAACCCGAGGATATTGATCCACTTGTCGATCTAGAGGTCACCGTAATTATTAAAGAAATTCGAGCCCTAGATAAAATCGATTTAATCGGCGAATCAGATTTTTACGTAAAAGTATTCATCAACGATGTCGAACATAAAAGCCCAATTTGGCGTAATAAAAACTATTTAACTCCAAACTGGTCAGCAACTCAAGATGTACCCGACGATGAAGAGAACGTCAACATCTTAATTCAACTATGGGATATGGATCCCGGTAAAGACCATTTATGTGATATAAGCCCAAATGACCAGGATGACCCTCTAAGTTATGATGTAGAACTTATTTATAACCTAAAAACAGGTCATTGGACAGGTGATGATTACCTCTCACCCAATAGTTTAAACTGTGATCCAAGCGGTTACGGCCGTCTAAATGGTTGTGATGATTTCAGCATTTATCAGAAGGATTTTGACTGTGAACTATGGTTTGACATAACTCAAAATGATTATGATAATGATGGCATACCTTATTGGACTGAGATTAATGAATTTGATACCAATCCCGAAGTTGATAACCGTGGTGAAGATCTAGATGATGATGGTGTTCCTATTGAATGGGAATGGAAATGGGGGCATTTTTTCAGATATGACCAGCAGTCTCATAAGTACGATTATTATTGGATTTATGATCCTTTTGTAACTGATGATCACGCCAGCCTTGACCCTGATAATGATGGTCTTGATAATGTTGAAGAGTTTCTCACATCGGAATGGGATTCTGATCCATTCAGGAAGGATATTTTCCTTGAGTTGGATCAGATGGAAATTGGGCCTAATGGTGAAGGTGGTTTTATACCTGAATTATCCAAAAATATGATTAAAGATGCATTTTCTAGACAGAACATTGTTTTTCATATTGATGATGGTTGCATGGACGGTGGTGAAATTATTCCGTTTGATTTGAATACATCTGGTGAGGAGTTACAGGATTTTTATATTAGATATTTCCTTCACAATGATACTTCTTATTGGCGGAGTGGTGCGTTTCATTATGGTCTAATTATTTATCATTCTGACCGTCATTCTGGCTTTGTTTTTAGTACGACAGCCAATGGTAAAGATTATCATCTTGATAGCTTCCAGATTTCTACTAAAAACCATGAGAAACTGCCATCGATATACCCCATCTATAGTACGCTTAGACGTAGGACGCCTAACAAGGATGAACAAAGAGCTATAATTTATGGTGGTGGTATTATGCATGAAACTGGCCATACGTTAGGTCTTTTTGGTAACGATATTCCAGGTATTGATAACACGCAGAGTGTTTTTCCAAATAAAGATTGGTGGAAGTTCAGGAACTATAAAAGCTGTATGAGCTACGATCGTATTTTTTATTTCATCCCAGATTATTCTGACGGTTCACATGGCCGGAATGATCATGATGACTGGAGCAATATTGATCTAACTTTTTTCCAGAGAGACAATCCTTGGGGCTAACATAGTTATTCTTTATTTTGTAGAATTTCAAAAGTTTTAAAACAGGCTTCTTAGATATTGGTCGTCAGTATGATAAACCGAGAAGAAGCATTTTCTCTATTAAAAAAATATCTTAGAGATGACAAACTCATAAAGCACTCTCTTGCTGTTGAAGCAATTATGAAAGAGATGGGAAGAAAACTTGGTAAGGATGAAGAATTATGGGGAATAATTGGTTTACTCCATGATCTTGACTATGAATATACTCAAAGAGAGCCAGAAAAACATACAAAAATTTCCGCTCAGATATTGACAGGATTACTTCCGGATGATGCAGTGAATGCTATCAGGGCTCACAACTATATGCATACCGATTATATTCCAACTACGGCTCTAGATAAACTCTTAATAGCATCAGATGCTGCCTCTGGATTGATCGTTGCTACTGCACTTGTTATGCCATCGAAAAAACTTGCGGAAGTAAAACCAGAAACATTAAAAAATAAATTTAATGACCGTTCATTTGCTACTGGATGCAACAGAAGTAGAATTGAACTTTGTTTGGATGCTGGCATGGTAGTAGAAGAATTTCTCTTCATAAGCCTGAATGCACTTAAGCAAATATCAGGCATTCTCAATCTTTAATCCTTTAGATATAGTAAGCTTTTAATAATACATATGATTGTATCAGTTACGCGTTTGTGATTCTGTGTATCAAAAAGAAGAACCCGGAGAAGAATATATACGATTGCGATTGCCTAATAAAAACAAAAATGAAATGTTTGCAATAGCAGACAGACTAATGGGCGGATCACGGTTAAATGTTATTTGCGCAGATGGAAAATCACGAATGGCTCGCATACCTGGTCGGATGAAGCGAAGGCAACGAGTTAGAGCTGGCGATCTTGTGATTATTAAACCATGGGACATCCAAGATGAGAAAGCAGATGTTATATTTAGATATAGAAGAACACAGTCTGTTGTATTAAGTAGAAGAAAATTATTGCCAGAGGAAATTGATGTCTTCTGATCTTTTTTTTGACCCAAAATTAATGAAAAAGCTTGATAGAAAATTACAACTTACAATTGATAGAGTTGGTGTTGATAGAAAAACATTGGATGAAGTGTTTGACAAATCGACATTGCTCGCCTTGGAAAAACTCATATCTCACAAGGTCATTGATATCTTAGATTTCCCAATTTCTACTGGTAAAGAAGGCAATGTTTTTCGTGGTGTAACGCCTGACAAAACTTATGTTGCTGTGAAGATTTACCGCACTTCAAACTTAACATTTAAACATATCTCAGAATACATAATAGGAGATCCTCGCTTTTCTTCTCTGCCGAAAAACAGGAGAGATGTCATCTTTGCGTGGACACAAAAGGAATTCAAAAATCTGGAACGATTAAATAGAGTTGGTGTAAGTGCACCAAAGCCCATTGCCAAAATCAAGAATGTATTGGTCATGGAATACATTGGAGATGAAGAACAACCTGCGCCATTACTAAAAGATGTTAAATTGGATGACCCCGAGTCAATGTTCAATAAGCTGATTGATTTCATTTCTGTCATGTATAAAGAAGCAAAAATGGTACATAGTGATATGAGTGCCTTTAACGTGCTGATACATAATGAAAAACCATATTTAATTGACCTGGGCCAAGGCGTGTTATTGGGGCACCCTCAGTCATATGAATTTTTAAAAAGAGACATTTATAACATTGTTTTCTATTTCAAGAAATTCAAAATCAACGCTGATGAAAAACAAATATATATGAAAATTACAAATAAAGAATGGTGATAGCTATGAAATATCTTAAAGTCCCAATGGATCGAATTGGCGTTCTTATAGGCCAAAATGGAGAAATGAAGAAGCAACTGGAAGAGAAATCGGGCATAAAATTACAAATTGATTCAAAACTTGGCGAAGTTGTTATCGATGATCGCGAGGTGCAAGACCCTTTAACGACCATGAAAATAGAAAATATTATAAAAGCTATAGGGCGAGGCTTTTCTCCTGAAAAAGCAATGAAATTATTGAGTGATGATGCTGATTTTTTTGTTTTTGATATCCATGATTATGTCGGTAAAAAAGAGCCACATGTCAGAAGATTAAAAAGTAGAATTATCGGTAAAGAGGGTAAAACAAAGCGGGTTTTGGAAGAACTGACTGATTCGAAAATTTCTGTTTTTGGTC
Organism: uncultured Thermoplasmatales archaeon; assembly: GCA_964646685.1. Taxonomy (GTDB): domain Archaea; phylum Thermoplasmatota; class E2; order DHVEG-1; family DHVEG-1; genus CAZYFW01. The sequence continues at coordinate 826 of CAZYFW010000074.1, read as the reverse complement.
ATACAGTTTCAGTTATTTCAAGTTTGGGTCGTATGAACATTGTCAAAAAGGCGATCGATATGCTCTTTACAGGTAGTAAGCATGCTACCGTCTATCGATTCGTTGAAATACAGATGAAACAATTAAAATTAGACGAAAGACTTGGGTTCTAACGGGTAATCTTTTAATACATTATTCTATTCTGTGTGCTGATCGTTCTTCATTTGCCGCCTTAGCTCAGTTGGTGGAGCACTCGGCTGTTAACCGAGCGGTCACCGGTTCGAGTCCGGTAGGCGGCGTTATAACTTCATTAACATTCTAAAAGTACTACATTGCCAAAAATCAATAAATGAATTAAAGAAAAAAGAGAGAAGAATTTATAAAGTTCCTTGAGCCATGATGAAATAGTTTCCTAACTTAGTGGGACCTATGATCTCTGCTCCTTCATAAGGAATATTAAACTTTTGACCAAGGCGTAGACTCATTCTCAACGGTAGATTTGGTAGATTTCTTAAGACATTTAACCAAAAACTCACCACATGTAATGCCCTGCATTCCAGATATTCTGTCCCATTATATTCCACTACCTCATAACTTCGAATGCTACCAAATAATACATAGTGCCAACCAGGTCTATTTTCCTGCGGTTCTAGTGTTTCAACGTTTGTTCCTGCTGAAAAAGAGCTCATCCCTATAAACAAAGCCGCTATTCCTACTGCCAATATAACTCTCTTCATATTATCACATCATCTCATTGTGCTATTATACATGACAGTTAACAAATTAAATATTATGACCCGATTATAATCAAAAAAATTGAAAAATGGTATAAATCGTATCATCTTGT
>CAZYFW010000073.1:0-7336 GCA_964646685.1 uncultured Thermoplasmatales archaeon | reverse complement strand
ATCATTGTGCCCTGGTGCTCTAAAACAAACAACATCATATGGATTTATAGTAGTTAAGGTTGCAAAATCTGGCCAAGCTGCATTATAGTTTAACCAGATATTGGTAGTTGGATTATATACATTAAGTTCTAGATTTTGGCCACTAACACCAAGATCTGAAACAAAATCTGCGGGAGATATGCTGAAGTCATTGGTCCATGTCACATAAGTATATCCGTTCAGTACACTATTTGTGAAATTCAGAGTTTTAGTATACGTAGAATCAACGCTATCATCTGGAGCAAACGAGTTACTGTGACTATTTGCCACTTGAATTTGCAAATCATCCCATCTATTAATTGTGAAATTACCTCCAAAGCCTTTTTGATATATTATATCTGACCATGGATTGCCTGTTGAGTCTTGATTGAATTTTCTAATTGTATCTCCATCCTGCAATCCAAGATGCGCTGCCAATGTTGCAGCAGATGTAGTAGCGTTGGCACACCAGGTAACATAATTCACACCATCATTATTAGCATTCTTAACTACAGAAATATTCTGGTCAACAGTTAGAATAATCGAAGCATTTTGTTGATAGGCAGTAATGCCATAACCTCCAGTATCTTGGAAGGCTGTAAGACTAAGATAATACCGGCCAGCAATCTTTGGTGTAAATCCAAAGCTTGCAGTAGTATTACCACTAAAGGATTTGGTGGTCTCACCAGCCCTTTGTATTTGATAATTATACTGATAAGAGCCAACTTCTTCAGAATCAGCAGCGTAGATAACGCTATCTAAGCTGATGGTTGCCTCATTTCCTTCATCTACAGAATATTGGTTAGATTTCCAATTAACATCTATCCTATCCGTGATGACGTTTTCATCATGATTAGTTAAATAACCAGGAGTGTAGTCACCGTCTACCATCTCTAAAAAGAGTTGGAAGGTATGATTGGCAACTTCTAGTCCAGGAGGCGTAAAAGGATCGAACGTTCCGCCGCCTTCTGCGATACACCCAGGGTCAAATGGACTTCCTATCTGTTCCTCATATGGTTTTCCGTTTTCAGCAACTTTAAAAAGGGTAACCGCTCCAAATTCTTCGGTAGGAGGATAATAACTACTTGGAGTGCTAGAACCAGGTTCATCTGCATATCTTACCTCAAAACTCATCTGAATCTCACATGCGGTATTAACACGACCATCGGTATCGGGTTTCCCCTCAAAATAGGGCACCATATCATTCGTCAAAAGTGTTGTGACAACGTCAAAATTTGCATCAATAGTATCTTGATCTGTAGCTTCTTGGTCATCTTTACAGTTCAATATAAAATCTAGATCCGAAAAATCCGTGGCATCCCAATTTGGCATAAATTTCCATACTGCAGTAATGGTATTTGCACTGCCTCCGCCTTCAACAAACGCATCCTCAGTAAACAAAGTCCATTTATCGGGCTCAGATCCCGTTTTCCAAAAAGTATTGTTAGCCTCACCATAATGAAATCTAACAACTGGACCCAGCAGTTCTGGTTTTATTTGTAATTCTACATAATCAAAATCATTACAGCCGTTAGTATCGGTATACGTCACGTTAACATAATACCATCTACGCTGGGCATAACAATTATCAACCGCTGTTTTTTCAGCCCCTGCATCCCATCCATCAACAGTTGGATTTCCATTTACCGGATCGGCATTTGGTGTAGTATATGAAACTGTGATATATATCTGAGTACAACTAGTTTTAGACCCTACTACTGCTAGTGACTCAAGGCTTGACTGCAAATCATCAATATCTGCTTTTGTCCAAGGTGTATCCGGCTTAGGAGCAGCAGGATTGGAAGCCCAGTCTTGATAATAATCTGCATAAGAGGTAGTCAAATCTGTATCAGTGGCTCCAGCATACCGTATTCCATGGACCTTTATTCCAATGTTTACATCTTGGCCGTAATTATTTTTTAATCTAGCATTAACACGGACATTGATAATAGTAGCTCCCTCTAACAACTCAGATGTCTCATGGTTGAACTCCTCATACTCATTAATATCAGTTGTAAAAACATATGCAGTATCATCATCAGGTTCGCCGACAGGGTCATCAACAAGCGTATAATGAGGAACCTCAGTCGAAGGTGTCCATTCCTGAGTAGATCCGTCATCATCTGGAAGGAGGTTAACGGTATCCCCTGCATCTGCTGGCTGTCCGTAAGCATCAAAAATAGTCATAAGACCTTTATCGCCCCACTCTATTCCAGCCGGATCTTCAGTTCCTAAAATAACAACTTTAATGTATCTGCCGTCTTTTTCAGCAGTCCCCACTTCCCTCCAATCGGTAGTATCAACCCATGTATTAATATCTGTCGCTACGGCTTCCCCCAAATCTCCAGGGTCATTGGAAACATATATATCAACGCTGACTGGGTCACGCGCTAAGTTTGACCTGCCATGCACCGCTGTTATTGTGTATTCTGCTCCCAAATCAACTATAAACCAATGTTCCTCTTCACCTTCATGAACCCATATTCCATTTCCATCAAGCGCATCAGCCAAGTTATCTCCCCCGCAAAAATCAAACAGATTTCCACCATTTATACCAATCCATTCCTCTCCAGCTTCAACCCTATGCGGAAGAACTATTACAAATAATACGGTGAAGCTTGCTAATAATATAATCATAAACATTGAAAAAGAAAATATCTTCTTTTTTCTACTTGTTTGATTTGAATTACTATGAAACATTCTTTTCTTTTCTTTTCCTCTCATCTGAGTTCACCTCACATATCACTATGTTATATAGTAACATGTCATGTTCTGTCTCTAATAGTATATAAACATAATCTGGTAGAATGCCAATTTGACATTTTGCAAACCACAACATATCTAAAAACTAACAATCTCGGAGAAACGATAACTTAATCAATACATTTTCTGATGTCACGCCTCAGATAACAATGTATGAAGCGAAAGTAACAATTGGACTGAAAAAAGGCATTTCAGATCCTGAAGGTGCAAACACGTTAAAAGCTCTGCATTTACTCGGTTTTAATGCTGTTAAAGAAGCAAAGACCATCAGAACCATTGATCTATTAATAGATAATAAAAACAAAGATGAGGTGAAAAAGCAGGTAGAACAGATGTGTCAACGACTACTAACAAACCCCGTTATTCATACATACAGCATAGAAATTATTAAAAAATAAGATTGGGGAGTAAAAGGTGGATTTAGACCAATTATTTAAAAAGAAAAATGTCCCATTTGACTGTTATGACGTAGATCTTTTTTCTGCAAATGACAAACAACTCCAAGAAATAAGCAATAAAATGGGACTCGCACTCGATCAAACAGAGATGAAACGTATTAAGGAGTATTTCAAACAGAAAAAAAGAATCCCGACAGATATAGAACTACAAGCACTTGGGCAAGCATGGTCTGAGCATTGTTGTTACAAATCCTCAAAAGTTCCTTTAAAGCAACACATCTATGGAATAGAAGAAGATAAAATTATAGCAAGGGAAGATGCAGGCGTAATTGAATTCGATAAGGATCACTACTATTGCGCAGCATTGGAATCACATAATCATCCATCTGCTGTTGAACCATATGGTGGAGCTGCAACAGGGGTCGGAGGAATAGTAAGAGACATCGTATGCATGGGGGCTCAACCAATAGCATATATTGATCCATTGTTTTTCGGACCTCTTGATTTACCTCTTCAAAAAGTTCCAAAAGGTACAAAACATCCTAGATTCTTATTCAAAGGCGTAGTCGATGGAATTCGAGACTATGGAAACCGAATAGGAATTCCAACTCTATCTGGTCAGGTATATTTCCACGAAGGATATACGGGGAATTGTCTGGTAAACGTGGGCTGTGTTGGAATCATGAAAAAAGAGGAGATGATCCACAGCAGAGCAAAGGCCCCGGGCAATGTTTATGTCTACGTCGGTGGAAGAACTGGTCGAGATGGTATCCATGGTGTAACTTTTGCATCAGCCGAACTTACAGATGACAGTGAAGAAAGTAGCAGATCTGCAGTGCAAGTTGGAGATCCAATTACAAAAGAACCTGTCATACATGTTACACTTGAATGTAATAGAAAAGGACTTTTGGAGGGATTAAAAGACTTTGGCGGTGGAGGATTATCTTGTGTTTGCGGTGAACTGGCATATGATGCTGGCTTTGGCGCAGAAATCCACCTAGATAACGTCCCATTAAAGGAAGAAGGATTGTACCCATGGGAAATATGGGTTTCGGAAAGCCAAGAGCGGATGATGTTTCTAGTAACACCAGAAAATGTTGAAAAGGTTCTACATATCTGCAAGCAATGGGATGTTACAGCTGCTGTAGTAGGAAAAGTTATTGATGAAAAAATAACGTGTGTATTCTACAAAGATGTAAAGATTCTTGAGATGGATATGGATTTTTTTACTGGAGGTCCAATCTATGATTCATGTCAGAGACCGGTCACTACTCCAAAAATAGAATGCAATGAAGAGAAAGATTTCAAGATACCGGATTTAAATAAAATCCTAGAAAAATTACTCTCTTTACCAAATATTGCTTCAAAAGAATGGGTAATTCGGCAGTATGATCACGAAGTTCGAGGAAATACTGTAATAAAACCTTTACAAGGTAAAATCAACTACGAATCCCATGGAGATTCTACTGTTTTAAAGCCTTTAGAAAACTCATTCAGAGGACTTGCTGTAACTGCCAATATCAATCCTAGATTTATGGAAAGAGATCCTTATTGGGGTGCATGTTCTGCAATTGACGAGACTTGTAGGAATCTTGTTTCAGTTGGCGCAAAACCTGATTCTGTTTGCGATTGTCTAAATTTTGGCAATCCTGAAAAACCTGAAAAAATGGGTGAGTTTTACGAGGCGTGTAGAGGTTTAGGAAATACTGCAAGATCCTTAAAACTACCTTTTGTATCAGGAAATGTTAGTTTCTATAACGAATCAATCAAAACAGCAGTTCCACCTACTCCCGAGATAATGGGAATAGGCATAGTCCTAGATATTAGAAAATGTGTAACAACGGACTTCAAAAAAGAAGGAAATCCGATATATTTAGTTGGAAAAGAAACAGAAAAAGAAATGGGTGGTTCCGAATATTACAATATCATTAACGTTGAAGCAGGGATTGTCCCAAAAACAGATACAAAAATTTTGAAGAACTGTATGAATGGAATCATTGCTGCAATTGAAAAGGAATTTATTTCATCTTGCCACGACGTTAGTGAGGGTGGAATTGGTGTTTGTCTCTCAGAGATGGCCATTGGTGGAGATATCGGAGCGTCAATTGATTTATCAAAAATCAATCCAGTTTTAAGAAATGATTTTAAACTATTTTCAGAATCAAATACTCGATGGATCATAGAAGTTAAAAAGGGAAAACAAAAAGATTTTGAAAAAATCCTTGATAAAAACAAGACACCATTTGTAAATATTGGAATTACATGTAAAAAAAATCTTACGATAAAAGATGGTAGAAAAATAGTAATAAATCTATCAGTAAGCAAATTAAGAAAGTGTTGGAAAAACGCTATTTGGGACATCATGGGTTAAATATTCAATACTTTATAATTTGATTTTTATTAATACTTTCAATTTTCTCCCACTTATCCTTATAAGCTAATATCCCCATGTTTAGCTTATAGCCTCTTAAATATAGTATGAAAACAATGCCTTTAGTAAGTCTAATATACTATGGCATACATAAGTATACTGTGGTATTATGAATGCAACAACTATAAAAATACACAAAGATACAAAAGCAGAAATTGATCGATTTAGAGAATACAAAAATGAAAGCTATGATGAAGTGTTAAGAAAACTAATATACATAATAAAATCAATAAAAAAAGATCCAAAACTCTCTAAAGAAGCCATACAAGCAATAGAAGCTGCAAGAAAGAGGATGGATGAAGGACATTACTATACAGAAGATGAGGCTAAAAAAATATTGGGCCTTGCTTAGATGTATGAGATAATATTCGATAAAAAATCAATAGAATTTCTCAATAAAATAGAACGTGAAATCAAAGAAAGAATTTTTAAAAAAATAATATCCGCCAAAGAAAAACCATTTCGTTATTTTGAAAGATTAAAAAATAGAGATGAATACAAATTAAGAGCGAGGGATTATAGAATAATAGCTGACATCGACAAAAATTCAAAAATAATTAAAATACGTTTAATAAGGCATAGAAAAAATATTTACAAAAATCTCTAAAAATGAATTGCACTCTGTGATCTAACGATAAAGAGTTAAAAAATCAAAATCAAGTAAAGGTCTATTCAACATCAGAGATTATTAGAATTCTATAATAAAAGATGATGGGAAAACGCTACTTAGGACATTATGAATCAATAAATTTCATTTTTTAATTTGTATCAATAATTTTTTAAATTATGAGACATTACATTCTTTAAAAATGGTGGAGGAAAAAAATGGTAACAATAAGTGAGGTAAAGAGTACCATTGCAGTATCAATAGCAGCAGCCTTCGGGTTTATTATTGCTTTGATCTGGAAAGATATTATAATCGGTGCAATGAAATTAGGTGGACTTTGGCAAGATGGCGGTTTTGCCGATACAAATGCTTTGATAGTAGGCATCATTGTAGCAATTGTAATAACGATAGTTGCTGTGTTAGGTATTCTATTTATAACCAAATGGGGCGGAGTTAAAAAATAATAAATTTATCCTCCCTTTCTTTTCTTTACAAATAAACAAAAACATTAAATTACTATAAAGAGATTCTGCATCAAGTGATGAACGAACCCTTTCTGAGTCTTTAGGCGATGATGAGGATCTTGAGTGCTGAAAAAGGATTACTTAGCAGATGTGCAAAGCAAGCATATCTGCAATTTTTCCTAAAAACAATGCATCTTTTTTATCAAATGTATTTAGAGTATCTGAATCGACATCTATCTCACCAATAACTCTTCCATTTTTCTTAATCGGAACGACAATCTCAGATTTAGTGGAAACAAAGCATGATAGGTATCTTTCGTCAGCATTTACATCAGGTACAATCTCAGTTCTACCAGTTGCTGCAGCAGAGCCGCAGACTCCGGTTCCAATTGGTATTTTTACATGCTCTGTTGCCTGCTCACCTTGCCATTGGCCAAGCAACAGATCATTCCCTTCAACGATATAAATGCCCACCCAACCATAATGATTGAAATTTTCGTATAAATAACTTACAACCTTTTCTAAAACATTAGATGATTTTGAGATAATTCCAATAATTTCATTCTCAGCCTTTTCATAATCCATAAATAATCACCTTTTTTAGTATTCGCTAAGACTAGTTTGCATATCTTTTGGGCCAAAACCAATAGTATTA
>CAZYFW010000072.1:0-7367 GCA_964646685.1 uncultured Thermoplasmatales archaeon | reverse complement strand
TGCTACTTCGTCGATTAAATCCTTAGCCGGCACATCATTTACTGTTGTCATATTTATACTCCTTATAGAGGTGAAATTGGGTAACGGTAATGAGCGGTAACTTATTTAAGCATAGCGGATGGAATTTTTTAAGAATTTTTGAGTGGGACTCTGGTATATTTTTTACAATTATGGCAATATATAATTAGTTTACCTCGGTGTATTCTTACTCTGGAGTTAACATGTGGCAATAGATAATAATAACAATGTTTGCAAAAACGGCGTTTATATTCTTTAGACATAGGTACAAGATATCTCATGGATATCTTTCTTGCAAGCTCCACGTATCGATGCGATAGATCTATCTTCCCAGAAAGTGCATATTGTTCAGCTAGAGAGAATAATCTATCTATCCTCCTTTTAGCTATTGTTTTCTGGATTGCTTTGTTCTTTGCGTTTCTCTTTGACATTGTGATACCAATGGAATAAGTACAGAGAAAACGCTGATATATTTATTCTTTTGTATGTGTTTTAGTCAATTCTGTTATGGGGGTGTTCCACCAATGAATACGCGAACAGTGATTTCTCCGTGTTTATATTCTGGGTGTTCTTTGATTGTTTCACCTACTACCTTTGGCGGATAGTAGATCAAAACCCTACGCGAAGTAGCCTCCTTTGCGATGGTATTTTCTTGATCAGAAGCACCAAACTTTAATGGATCGGGGTGCCTATCATCTCCCTGAATCTCTACTTCAATGTTGAAATTAAAGATTACATCTCCTCCGTCAAACCCAAGTGCACTTTTTACTGTCGTATATGGTATAATACCAGAACTAAAAATTTCGGTCTTATTAATGTCAAGTATTGGTTTGATAGTACTTACTTTTTGTTTTACTTCATATAGATATATTTCGCCCTGAGTGCAACTACCTATAGGCTTATAAGTTATATAATATCCTTCGTCGTGTGAAGAAAATGTGTCATCAGGCCAGAGATTTTTCCCGGTTAATACCCATGGTTTTGTATCTTGTTCGGGACCAACGGTATTAACTTCTATTGTATGGGTTACAGTATCAAAGCCGGTTGCATTTCCTACTTTTAATGTAACCTGATATTTTTTCCCATTCTCAAAATTACTGTATTCTTCATATATATATGGGGGGCTGGTATCCTCTACAAAACCAATGGTGTCATTCCATTTCCACCAATATTGAAGATTTAATCCAGCAGATTCTCCTGCATCGAAAAAAACAGTTTTTCCTCCACCGAGCCCATCTTTGTCAAACCATTTGAATCTGGCAATAGGTCTAGCAGAAACCGCTGCTGTTGTACTTCTTGTATTTTCCTTTGGTACAGCACTGCTATCTCTAGCTGTCAAGTTTACTTTATAAACTCCTTCTTTAGCATATGCGTGATTTGCGTAGCATGTCACTCCAACTCCAAAAGGACCAAGCCAATTGCTTACTGTTCCATCTCCAAATTCCCACTTATATGTATATGGCGGTGTTCCACCGCTTGCAATTCCTTGGAATTGTATTACAATGCTGATGGCTCCACTATAAGGCCCACCGTGATTAACAGAAAACTGGATATCATTGTGGACCAATGCGTTTACATCATCTATTGCTACGAAGTAATTATGCTGCCCTTCCACTTCAATATTAAAAGTTTCTACCCTGTCAAAGATTTTATTTATGAATTCCACACGATAATCGGTAGTTGGATAAAACAAACTATCGCCAATCTTTAAGTCACTTGCTTCAATCCATCCATCATCAGAGTAAATCAAATGATTTGGTGTCACTCGTAGTTGATCGTTGATGACGAGATAATATTCTCCCATCTCTTCCGGAAGATGATGAAATACGTGTGTAACTCTACTGTCGACGATTTCACGTTTAATTTGATCATAACATTTGACCATCTCACCTACAACAATATTCTCAATATCCTTATGCGACTCATCAGCCATTACAACCTTTGTACCTGCAAGAAAACATGTACTTTCAAGACCGTAATCGTTAGTATCAAAGCGAAAACTTTCATTAATAATAACATTTCCATTCGTTTGATTCACAGTAATAATGCCATATTCAACTGTTGGGGATGTACTCAATCCAAGACTGACAATGTTTTGGGGATCCCACTGCCACTCTGAACTTTGAGATGCATTTTGGCCAGTTGATGCTACCATCGTTTCCATGATTCCCATAGTTTTCGATTCTAAATTGTTTTCAGGAGTATCTTGAACTGTAAAGAGTGTATTTGCTGAATAAAAAAACACTGTGAGTAGTGTGATAGAAATGCCTACTGATATGAGCGTCTCTAATATAGTTGAATGTCCAGCTTCATTTTTTATTAAATATCTCTTTTTTTTCATAGGGCATCTCGATTCAACTTATTTTTGTTAATTCTTTTTTACTCACATCTTATTCTTCAATTATCAAATAGATGAAAGGCAAACAATTGAATAAACCATACTTTCAGTCACCTTGGCATCACCATTATCGAGCATCAAGGTGACATCTACGAAATAAACTCCATCACCTTTATATGCATACCAGTAGCGGTTTAGTTGCGCATCAAATATTCTTCCATATCTGAGTTCGATCTTGTGGAATTCATCTCTAGTTTGGTTAAAGGCTTTAGTAAGGTTAGTTATGTCTCCAGTAAGAAATGTTTCGTTAAGGTAGTCTGGAGGTAAACCGTTAAGCTCAGCAACAAGAGGATCAGTTATGATTGTAACATCAGCGAGATTGTAGTTCAAGGCACGGACAAATGCCTCTTTGAGGTTGCTAAATTCACTTGGGAGTGTAACCGCTTCAGATGTTGTAACTATAGTGTCAAGATTTGCTATTTCTGCAGCTATTGATGAAAGCATGAATACGGAAATGGCAAGGACAACCCCCATGAGTACTATCATTTGGGCTGAATCGGTCTGACTCATGCTTTTTTTCATGAGGGTATTCCTCTTATTTCTTGACGAATTAACGTTTTTTGTATGCATCACATCGTCCACAATTCTAAAATAACATCATATGTTGCTCCTTCATAGCCTTGGAAATATTGCCAAATATCGCTTTTTCCAGCTCCGCCCTCGTAAATATCATCACCAAAATTATACAAATGCTCTGGATCTATGGCAACAATGTAATGGGAGACGGTTACTTGTTTGTCACCAGTACGAGTCTCTGGTTCATCATGTTCATCGGTGTGTCCGGTGTAATTGCACCAGAATTTGGTAACGGTTCCATTGCTGATGTAAATGTTGTAAAAGTAACCGGCATACGTTGGTAAGATTTCGTTGTTTAAAGTGTCAATGATTGCATCATAATCATTTACAATAATGGCTACAGCAAGCTTATTTGCTGGATTATTGGTTGGGTTTTTCATTGTCGGTCCTCTATCTTTGAGATTAAGTGGCTCTATGGATAAACTTGTTAGTGCATCGTCCCCAAGAATTTTCAAATCGGTTGTTGATTCGCTACTCTGTTGAATGGATGTTGGCGATAGCTGTACAAGAAAAGCTAATGCAATCATGACCGTAATGGCAAAGATGACCGACTCCAAAACCATCATCTGAGCTTCATCATTCATTGTCTTGTCACCCTATGATAATTTTACTCCTCCATCGCCTCGTTCTATGGTAATAGCATTGACTACCCAGGGAGTAGCATCAACTGGGCCCGTGGAGGGTTTATAAAAATTCATGTTAAGAGCATTCTTTTCCCCCGTATCCTTAACAATAGTGATGGATTTTTTGTTAAATTCACCAGCATCAGCCGCGTCAAATTGTAACGTAATTCCACTTTGGTCGATAAATTCAATATTCATTGCGCTACAGCGAGCCCCATTGTTCCCACTGGTAATTGTTATTGTATAGGTTCCTATTGGTAAACCGTTAATAAAGAAATTATTACTTCCACCACATTCGTGAAAATCTCTCAGAAGCGGTCCTGGTTTGTATGGGTCATTGGATGAACTGTTTCGGGATGTTATGGAAACATTATTTCCCCATCCATAATTGTCACTTTCTGGAGCGCCGATACTTACCGAGGGTTGAACGACAGGAGCCTTTCTTACTCTAATCCAATCGACTGTAAAGTTTCCTAAACTAATGTCAGAACCGTTGAGTCCACATCCAAGACCTATGGTTCCACTCATGTATGGTGGGCCATTAAATGGACTTTCACTAGGTGGATCGATACCGATGGCAATATTTCCATCAGTATTTGATATGTTTCCTTCTAGATTATAAGATGTAAAATCATATAGATTTACAGAAATTTTTGTTGCATTTGTTCCTTTTATATCGCCACCAACATTATACAGATGTTTTCCGACATAAACTTGAGCTATCATCCTTTGCCAGTGATCTAATAAAGGTGGTAGGGATGTATTGCCTAATTCATACCATGAAGGGAAACCAAAAGATGCTTGTTTATTCATCTTTAAATAACTGCCATAACCTGGAACGACATGATTGGAAACAAGATAGCATCTGTTTATATCGTTGGGATTTTGATTAAGCAGTATCATGTTCCCTTGGGTTTCTTGGAGCACTGTGCTTAACTTTATCCGTGCTTCAACAATGTACAATGTTCCATTAGAGGTGGCTGAGTTATCAATCGAAACCGGGCTGCCTGGTTCTTGTATTGAAAAGCTTTTTGTTGTAATGTACTTTCCTTCATCAAAGACTACAAATCCATCCTTACATTTAGGATCTCCCGAAACTTTCCATACGATTGCGCTAAGGGTATTAAAATCATCAAAAAACACTGCAGTGTCTCTGAACTTATGGATTTGAAAAGATAAATTTGACGAATTTCCATAATACAGATAGATATTTTTTTCCTCATATGCTTCCATGTTGAGAGTTAGCAAAATAACCGATTCCCCATATGGATTCCAGAAATCAACAGAATAGTCTCGTATTAAGTCAAGTGATATCCATGGGGCTCTAAGAGGATAGTGGTCCTTATTGCCCCCACCGCCAGGTATGCTATAGGGTTTATTATCTCCTATACCATCCCAACCCACTAGATCTAATCCGTCGTAATCACTCCAATAGTTTCCCTCATCGACACCGTTGTCCCATGTGTTTGGACTGGTATCAGAGTTTGCGTTGTTCGTATTGATGAAGTCGTTGTGATGAATAACGTTATTTGTTGCTCCTTTGATATAGATGCCATAATTGTTATTTATTATAATGCAGTTTCTAATATCGTTATGTTGAGAATCGCCCTCTATATAAGTACCATTACCATTGCTTTTTATTGTACACCAATCGATGTCGTTACTATTTGAGCCAATAATATGTATGCCATTACGCTTGTAAAAAATGTTGCAATTCTTGATCTCATTATTGTTGGAGTTATCAGAAATGATTATTCCCTCCATCGTTGTTGATGGTTGCGGCTGGAGCCCGTTGATATGACATCCAACAATGTTATTATTGCTTGAACCACTGAGATTGATACCAGCTGCTTCGTTTTCAATGATATTGCAGTTTGTCACATTAACATAGCTTCCATGTAAGGAAATGCCGTTTATGTTGTCATGAATGTTACAATTTGAGATGTTAATTAATACATTATTTCCATCTGGGGGAGTGGAGTCATTATAAGGATCAGTCAAATAGTCATTGGATATGTAAATGCCACTATCACCGTAGCTAATATCAAGTGAGTCAAAATAGATTGTTTTATCAGGATTTTGATAAGGAAAACTAAGGCTCATTTTCGTTACATTGAATACCGGCCCGCCACCAGTATTTTTAATTTTAGGCATATTTATACCAATAATTCGTACCGATTTATTAACGATGATGGACGATCCTACGTCATATGTGCCGTCTCCACACAATGTCACGTAGATAGTTCCACCTGGAGTTGCATGGTTGATTGCTTCTTGTAAATCCTGCGGTTTAAACCAAGGCCAAGGAGGAGAATCACTACTGCATGGTGCAATGCGTAAGTCAGCATATATGATATTGGGGATGGAATATAAATCACGACACTCTGGATCGAGACTAGTCCAATTTGCAACCCATGTTTCAGGTACTGGTCCTCGTGGTTGATTATCAACCACATCATAATAGTTTTGATAAGGCTGCCCGTTTACATGATATCCGGCAGTATTTCGATTAGAGCCACTCAGAGGAGTCGATGGAGGATATACATCCATAATATCATCCCAATAGTTGCCAATGGTTGCTGATCCTCCAATTTCTCCACCATTGTCCCATTTGTTGATAAAGTTATACCCAAGCCCCAGCCATCTCAGTAGAGTAGGATTATAATTATCATATGCATTTCCATCTCCATTTTCAATAAAATTATTTCCATAAATGTGGTTCTTTCTAGCCAAATCTGAGGCTATATGTACGCCGTAACCGTTATTAGAATAAATGTTATTGAATTTTATTCTGTTGTTCATTGCACCGTCAACTGATTCATATAATTTAACACCAGAGCCTCCATTATCATAGATATTATTGTATTCGACAAAATTGCCCAAATCTACAAAAATAGCAAAGTCGCAATGGCCAGAGATTCTTATGCCTTCCTCAATATTGTCATGTAAACTGCAGTTCTTAATAACATTATTCGCCGTTTTGTAAAACAAAAGTCCAGCAGAATTACCGTAAATATCACAATTTTCAATCGTATGATTGTTAGTTTCACATAAGGGTGTTGTCGTATCTTTGATCAGTATGCCATATAAATCGTTATCATATATTCTACAATTGGTGATACTGAACTTATCTGTTTTGAAATTGAGGTGAATGCCACATCCTCGTGTGCTCCATCCGCCGATATTTTGCGCTTCAGAGATATTACAATTATCTATTTTACAACGTTCAGCTTCACTCGCCCAAATATTGGCCGTATTACTGTAAATATCACAATTTTCAATCGTTGAATTAAATGTTCTCTGAAGAGATATTCCTGCATTCTCACCCCCTGAGTTATCATGAATATCACAATTCATGACCGTGTTATCTTTAGGCCATTTAACAGAATCTACAGTATAATGTGCCCAAATTGCAATGCCGTCTGCGTTGTTACCATCGTTCCAAAAGATCTCACAACCATCAATTATATTGCCTTTGGTTGACGGATCATCAGTATTTCTGTTGGCGATTAGAATACCATGACTATCATCTCCCAAGTTGTTTTTTGAAATACAATCCTTAATGATATTGTATTTTGCGCCACCATCTATGCGAATTCCACATCCCTCATTATTATTATTTGAATAAAACATACTATTAAGAACACGATTATTATCTGAATGGTCTATCTCTATGCCATCGCCTCTGTGTCTGGGATTGAGGTAACCTTTATTATCATAAGAATTGCAATAAGAAATTATGTTGTTATTTG
>CAZYFW010000071.1:0-7430 GCA_964646685.1 uncultured Thermoplasmatales archaeon | reverse complement strand
TTTGCTTCCACGATGCGTTTTTCTGTATTCGCTTATTGGTGATCGTTTTCCAAAACCATTTTCTGTAATTGTCAATAAGTTTCCTTCTTCTCCTACTACAGCCATAGAAACAACTTTATCGCCTTTTCTTAGCCTTGCTCCTATTACTCCACGAGTTACTCGTCCCATTCCTCTTGTTTCTTTTTCATCAAATCTACAAGCTTGACCGTTTGCTGTTGCAATCATAATTGTTTGATTTCCATCAGAAAGCCTTGTACCTATGAGTTCATCTCCTTCATCTAGATTTATTGCCCTCACTCCATTTACTCTGATGTTGCTGTATGCAGAAAGCACTGTTTTTTTGATAAGTCCATTCTTTGTAGCAAATACAAGGTAGTGCTCCTCATCAAACTCATGAATGGGAATTGCTGTTTCTACTTCTTCACCCTCTTCAAGACGTGGTAACAAGTTTATTATTGCTTTTCCTTTGTGATGCCGACTTCCTTCAGGTATCTTGTATCCTTTAAGCCAGAAACATTTTCCATGATTTGTGAAAAACATAATATAATCATGAGTGCTCGTGATAAAAGAGTCAACGACTATGTCTTCTTCTTTTGTTTTCATGCCAATTAAGCCTTTTCCACCACGGTGTTGAAGTCTATATGTTTCACAAGGTATGCGTTTTATATAGCCCGTTTCCGTAATTGTGATTACTACATCTTGAACTGGAATTAGGTCTTCCATATCGATATCTATTTCACCTTCAACAATTTCAGTTCTACGTTCATCACCGAATTTTTCTTTTATCTCGCTAAGTTCTCTTTTGATTTCGTTTAGAATATTTTGTTTATCTCTTAGTAGCTCTTCGAGTTGTTTAATTAGTTCTTTTGTTTCATTGTATTCTTGTTCGACTGCTTCTATTTCCATTCCTGTAAGTTTATGAAGTCTCATGTCAAGGATCGCTTTGACTTGTATCTCTGTGAATTCAAATCGCTGCATAAGATTGTTTTTTGCTTCATCTGCAGTTTTGCTGGCTCGTATTATTTTGATTACTTCATCAATGTTTTTTAAAGCCTTCATGAATCCTTCGAGGATATGCATTTTTTCTTGTGCTTTTTTAAGATCATAATTTGTTCTACGTGTAATTACAAGTGTGCGGTATTCTATGAAGTGTTGAATTATTTCTTTAAGTTGTAGTATCTTTGGCTCCCCATCAACTATTGCAAGATTGTTCACTCCAAAAGTAGTTTGCATATCAGTGTGCTTGAAAAGCATAGATAATACAACATCTTCTATAGCATCGCGTTTCAAGTCTATTACAACACGCATGCCATCTCTATCACTTTCATCACGAAGATCGCTGATTCCTTCAATTTTTTTGTCTTTAACTAATTCTGCTACTGTTTTCAAAAGATTTGCTTTGTTGACTTGATAAGGAAGCTCTGTTATGATTATTTTCTTTTTCTCATCGCCCTCAAAATGTGTTTTCGCTCTAACTCTAACAAGTCCTTTTCCTTCAGAATATGCCTGTAGAATTCCTCCTTTTCCATAAATTATTCCACCAGTTGGAAAATCAGGTCCCTTGATTGTTTCCATCAAATCAACTGTGCTAATCTCAGGATTATCAATTACTTTAATGGTTCCTTCTATTACTTCTGTGATATTGTGCGGTGCCATGTTTGTTGCCATGCCAACAGCAATTCCTGAGGATCCATTAACTAACAAATTAGGAAGAACTGAAGGAAGCATAACTGGTTCTTTGAGACTTCCGTCAAAGTTATCTGACCATTCAACGGTATCTTTTTCTATATCTTGTAACATTAACGCAGATATTTTAGCAAGCCTACTTTCTGTGTATCGCATAGCAGCTGCTGAATCACCATCAACACTTCCAAAATTTCCTTGACCATCTACAAGTGGATAACGCAGCGAAAAATCTTGTGCCATACGGACCATTGAGTCATATACTGCCTGGTCACCATGTGGATGATATTTACCAAGCACTTCTCCTACTACTCTTGCGGATTTCTTGTATGAGCTTTTGCCTGTAAGACCCATGTCATTCATAGCATACAAAATACGCCTGTGAACAGGTTTGAGGCCATCACGAACGTCAGGCAGTGCTCGGCTCATAATGACGCTCATAGAATAATCTATGAATGCACGTTTCATCTCTGATTCAAGTGCTCGGACATAATCCTTTTTTGGTTGTTCTTCATCAGTCATAATATCACCCTAAATGTCTAAGTTGGTCACCTCTTTTGCGTGAGCCTCGATAAATTCACGACGTGGCTCTACTTTCTCGCCCATAAGAATTGTAAACAATTCATCTGCTTCAACGGCATCATCAACAGTAACCTTTAATGTCATTCTGTTTTCTGGGTCCATCGTTGTTTCCCACAACTGTTTTGGATTCATTTCTCCAAGACCTTTGTAACGTTGTGTACCAATTCCTGTTTCACCCATTTCTTTAATTTTCTCAAGTCTTTCGCGCTCAGTATAAGCATAAATTGCTTGCTTTCCTTTAGAGAGTTTATACAACGGCGGTTGGGCAATATATAGATATCCTGCTTCAATAAGTGGTCTCATATATCTAAAGAAAAATGTTAGAAGCAAAGTACGTATATGTTCACCGTCTACATCTGCATCAGTCATAATGATAATCTTGTGATAACGTGCTTTTTCAATTTCAAATTCTTCACCAATGCCTGTTCCAATCGCGGTTATTAGTGCTAAAATTTCATTGTTTTTGAGGATTTTATCCATACGTGCTTTCTCAACATTCAAAATTTTACCACGAAGTGGAAGTATAGCCTGGAATTCACGATTACGACCTTGTTTTGCACTTCCGCCTGCGCTATCTCCCTCAACAATATATACTTCTGTTTTGCTTGGATCACGTGAACTGCAATCTGCAAGTTTACCAGGAAGTGCAGATGACTCAAGAAGTCCTTTACGACGAGTCAGTTCACGAGCTTTTCGAGCTGCTTCACGAGCTCTGCTAGCAGTAACTGTTTTTTCAATAACGATTCTTGCAACAATTGGCGTTTCTTCAAAAAACTCGCTTAATTTTTCGTTAGTTAAACTTTCAACAATTCCTCTAACTTCCGAATTTCCAAGCTTTGTTTTTGTCTGCCCCTCAAACTGCGGGTGTCTAACTTTAACGCTAATAACTGTTGTTATTCCTTCACGGCAATCCTCGCCACTAAGACTAAAATCAATACCATCAAACAAATTATTCTTTCTCCCATAATCATTCAATACACGAGTAAGTGCTCCTTTAAAACCAGACAGATGCGTCCCACCTTCATGTGTGTTAATATTATTTGCAAAAGTAAAAATATTCTCGGTATATCCATCAGTGTATTGTAATGCTATTTCTACTTCAACATCTTCTTTTTCAGCATGTAAATAAATAGGTTCTGGGTGAAGGGGCGTCTTGTTTCTGTTTATATGAAGAACAAATTCTCTGATGCCCCCATCATATTTATAAATCTCATCTTTGTCAGAACGTTCATCCTTAAGCTCGATTTGTAAACCTGCATTAAGAAAAGCCATCTCTTTAAGTCGAGCAGATATAGTTTCATATTTGATATCAACTGTTTCAAAAATTTTGCCATCGGGCATAAAGGTAATTGTTGTACCACTTTTTTCAGCGGTGCCAACTTCTTTCAAAGGGTCAACAGCTGCCCCGTGATCATACTTTTGATAAAACTCTTTACCATCACGACGAACTCTAGCCTCAAGCCATTCGCTCAAAGCATTCACACAGCTTACACCAACACCATGGAGACCACCCGAAACCTTATACGCCTTATTATCGAACTTACCACCAGCATGCAATGTTGTCATTACCAGTTCCACGCCAGATTTCTTATACTTTTTATGCATCGCAGTTGGTATTCCACGACCATCATCAATAACAGTAATTGATCCATCTCTATTCAACGATACAACAATTTTAGTTGCATAACCAGCAAGAGCTTCATCAATAGAGTTATCAACTACCTCATAAACAAGGTGATGTAAGCCTCTTTCATCAGTACTACCGACATACATAGCTGGGTTCTGTTTGACTGCCGCAAGACCTTCCAGGACCTGTATCGAATCGGTGTCGTAGCTTCCATTTTCTCTACTTTTTTCTTCATTCATAGTCTTCACTTCATGTGTTAGTATTTACACTAATTCAGTATGTTTTTTACAAGGATTTTTTCATCCCATCGCCAACGTCTAATCTCGCGTATTTTCATATGGAGTAGAAGCTAATAAATGTTGCTATGAAAAATACATTATATGCAGCCTATTTTTGTTTTTTTAAAAAATGTTAAAAGTATGCCATATATTATATAAACATAATTTCAAGCGGGGAGTCTGCATGATTGGAAAATTATCAAAATATAGGAGCGTATGCGTCGTATATGGATTAATTTTAATACTTTTAACAATGGTGCTTGTACCATTTTTATGCGGTACGGGAACTGCAGCACCAGGCGATGCTGAACTTGCGTCACAGTATGCACCTATTTTTTATTTTGAAATGGAAGAGATGTTCTACCCTGTAAATGTTTCATATCATCTTGAAAACTCTTATCTTAAAATTTTTGGGGATGACAATATCAGTTTTAGCTTTGAGGATTATTCTGAGTTAATTGAACTTTCTAATATTTCACAAAATATGAGCATTTTAGATGAATATGCATATCTTGACAATCAAAAAGGAACAGTTGATAACTATGAGGGAATAATAAATGACTATCAAGAACAACTAACAGAACTTGGATATACTGTTTATTATCGTGTTTACACTAATGGAAATATTAAAGTTTTACAATATTGGATGTTCTATGCATTCAACAATGGCGAATTAAACCAACATGAAGGAGATTGGGAATTAGTTCAGGTTGTTCTTGAATCTGGAGATCCATCTTTTGTGATGTATAGCCAACATAATAGTGGTAGAAAGGCAGAATGGGATGTTGTTCAGAGAGATGGAGATACTTTCAAAGTTTATGTTGCTCGGGGAAGTCACGCTAATTATTTTAGATCTTATTCTGGAAAATTTGGGATAGCAAATGATATAGTAGGTGAAAACGGTAAAATTTTGGGACCTGCAGATTATGAATTGGTAATGCTCGACTCACAGATATGGTTAGATTTTCCCGGCAGGTGGGGCGAATTTAATAATCTTGAAGACATGGCTCTTGGAAGAGTGGGTCCTTTTGGCCCAATGTATCGAGAAGAAGGGACCATGTGGGATGACCCTCTTTCATGGGGCGATAGCCTACAACAAGCTGATGAGAATTTATTTACATTACAATGGTTTACTTATAATTTTGAAGAAATATACATAATATTGACTTTGTTATCCATTTTGATACTAGGCATTGGCATATATTTAAGATATAAAAAATATGGTTTAGGTCCTAGAATTTTTTCAATACTTTATATTGATGGATTAAATCTAAAAAGTATAGGAAATATCATATGCATGGTGGGAATTGTATTCATAATTTTTGCGTTATTTCAGCCATGGTATCATGTTTCCTATACCCTATCGGGGGATACAAGCTATGTTTCTTTTGCAACAAATGAACCAATGGAACTTCTAGTTATTGATGGAGTCAATGGTATTCAATTTTATATGCCAAGCGCCTTGGGTTCAGTGCCATTGTATAATATTGCAATTCCATTTGCCTTAGTAATTGGAATTGGTTTAATATTTTTCATATTAACAACGATTGGAAGATATCGTAGTTGGAAATTAGGGGGAAAATACTTATTCAGAGGCATCAAAGTAATGTTGCCTGTGATATTAATTATTGTAAGTATAGTATTAATTGGAGTATTATTAAAAGAGATGATCCCACCTACAGGTGATACTTCAGTTGATAATTCCATCGTTCAGATATTAAATGGTATTTCTGAATCGCCTATTGCAGGACAAAACACGATAATTATGCAGCAAAGTGATGTGGATATCGGAGTAGATATTAACTGGGGGCTTGGAGATGGATGCAAATATCTCCTTTTAGGGGGAAGTATTTTAATTGTTTCCGGCATATTAGAAATTGCTTCTCATAAGAAGTTTTTTGAACCAAAAATGCCTGATAAATCTAGTGAAAAAAGAAGAAAGGAAAAAGCAAAGGAATCCACGGGTCCGTCCTCAGAATATATAAATGGTGAAACAAAATCTGATTCATCAGAAGAAAAAATTGAATAAATATAAGTTTACAAAATAAGGTAACTTCTAAAATCTTATTTTGTATATCATAAACGGGGAGTTTTATGATAATTGCCGCAGATTTACACATTCATTCTCGTTTTTCTAGTGCCACTAGTAATAAAATGAGCATTCAAAATATTGCTTTTGTCGCTCCTCTTAAAGGCATCGATGTTGTTGGTACTGGTGATTGTCTTCATAGTGGCTGGATGGAGGAAATCAAACGTTGTGAAGTTGTTGATGAAGGAACGTTTGAGTTTGATAAAACTCGTTTTATTCTTAGCACTGAAGTTGAAGCCCAGAAAAGGGTCCATCATTTGTTATACTTCCCTAGTTTTTCTTCCGCCGAGGATTTCAAAGAAAGGATAAGATCTAAGTCCAAGAATCTTGAAACGGATGGACGCCCTAATGTTGATATGAGTGGCCAAGAATTAGCACAAATTGCTAAGGATGTTGATGCTCTCATTGGCCCTGCCCATGCCTTTACGCCTTATACTGCGATGTATGCTTATTTCAGTTCTTTAAAAGAATGTTATGGGGATCTTGCAGATTATGTATCCTTCGTTGAACTGGGTCTTAGTGCAGATACTGATCTTGCTGATAGAATAAAGGAACTGCATCGTCTTACTTTTTTGACTAATTCTGATTGTCACAGTCCACATCCTGCTAGAGTTGCAAGGGAGTTTAATCGTTTTCAGGTAAGCGATGCAACCTATAATGAAATTAAAAAAGCCATTCTCAGAATTGATGGGAATAAACCGTTACTTAATGTTGGTCTTCCCCCTCAGGAAGGAAAATACCACGAATCGGCATGTAGAAATTGTTATACACACTACGCCCTTGAGGAGGCTCAGCGGAGACGTTGGAAATGTAGTTGCGGTAAACGAATAAAAAAGGGAGTGAAAGATAGAATAAATGAAAGAGCCGATTTTCCTGAACCAGTGCATCCAGAGCATAGGCCGCCATATGTTCATCTTATTCCAATGACTGAGATAATAACAAAAGCAATCGGTCAACAAAACCCGTTTACTCAGACCGTGAATCGTAGATGGAGTGAACTCGTATCTGTTTTTAAAAGTGAAATTAATGTATTGCTTGATTGTGATATTGAAGATATTGCAAAATATACAGCACCAGCTATAACAGAGGCAATACAGGCTTTTCGTGAGAAAAAAGTAATAATACATCCTGGTGGTGGGGGCCAATACGGTATAATAGAACTCCCAAACGA
>CAZYFW010000070.1:0-7445 GCA_964646685.1 uncultured Thermoplasmatales archaeon | reverse complement strand
TTATTGGGAAAAACGTGGTGCTGTTGGCTTGTTAGTTGATATTAACAAAATAGAGGAGTTTAAAAAACATGACCTCTGACGCGGAGATTGTCATTGCTTTTTTATTCAAACGAAGTGGAAGAAATGAATTGAAAACATCTGAGCTGTATCTTCCTCTTTCAATGGACTTGAAGTGGTTTTCTCCAAACGAAGCCAGGGTGTTTGTAAATCGTGCATTAAAGCAAACTCTCTTAAATAAAAAAGGAGAGTTTGTATCACCTAATTTTGACTATGAAAACATCATAATCCCCGCTGGTTTTCGTCCATCAAAACAGCTGATTAAAGAAGAAAAAGAAACAATAGAAGAAAAACAGAACATTATGAAGATTATTACAGAACGCATCACAGAAAAAACAGATCTTGGCGAAGAAAAAGTAATTGAAAAGATAAATAGCATTAGCCAGCAAAAGCATATTACTATAGAAGTAGCAGCGGCTCTTGTCGGAAAGGAATTTAATATTTATTTAGATGATTGTTTTGAAGAAATTGAAAAAATTTTAGAGAAAATATAGAATAATAGGAATCAATAATATTCCCATACAGTGGCTTCTTCTAACTCCCCAATGCACCGGCAATAAACCAATAAAAGTCGCTACAATTAAAATCAAAAGACCCAACAATCCTGTAAAAAGAAAGACAAGTAGAACAATCATCGCGATGGTAAAATACACCAGTGTTGCATAAGGGACATTTGCAAAATGTTTAGCAAATATTTTTCCGACTTTTAATGTTAGAAAATATGAGAGAGTGCCGCCCAATAATAGAGCCATGAGTAGATAATTAAGATTTGTTGGCATCATAATTGTTGTCCACTCTTCAACAGCAATTAGCTCCTTTACAGCAAGTGTAGCACCGCTTCTTGATCTCAATATAACAAAGAGAACGACAACTACAAAAAAAGCACAGGCTGTGTTCACAGCAGAGAGTGTTACTATCGTCTGTCTCTTATCGGATTCTCCTCGTGCATTCATAGCAAGAATTGTACCTGTTGCTGATGTAATGCCAGGGATAATTGATACGAGAATTCCTGCAAAACTTCCTGTAATAATAGACAAAATTGAAGATCTTTTGGTTTTCCTGTCTAATTTAGGTTCTTCAATGATTTGTTTTGGAATTACTGGTTTTGTCATCAAAGAAGTTAAAAGTGTTGGAGTTCCAAAGAGCCCAGCCAAAGCAGGAAATAAAACAGGAGACGAAAAACCAACAGGAGAATCCAACGGAATTTCAAAAATAACTAAGCCAAAAATACCTGACAGAAGGAATACAAAGATCGCAAAAAACATTCCTAAAATAGAAGGTGCAATGCCTTTTAACCCAAAATCATCAATCTTGCCTTTTTCTGTTGCTATCATCAGTATTGAGATTGCAACCAAGACCCACAGCATGATCTCTCGTAATGTAGAATAAAACAACACCGGCTCTCCTATTAGGAAGCGTATTGGATATAAAAGAAGGAAGCAGAAGACAATTGCGCCATAGCTCCCAAGCGCAGAGAGCGCTACCGCTTCATATCCTTTCCCTTCAAGCAATAAAGAATGTGCTGGTAAAACTGAGAGAGCAGTATCTGCCTCGGGTGCACCGAGAAAAGTGGTTGGAATGGTGTCATGAAAAGTATGGGAAATGGAGGTAGAAATTATGTAAACGCAAATCATGACGAGAATAAATTCTTCAGATATGCCATATGCAAAGAGGAAACTGCACGCCCCAATAACCGCCCCTGAGAGCGAAAGAAGGATGAGGGCAATGTTGTTCACATGCAAGCCCGGCAGCAATCCGGTTGCGATGCCTGTGATCACACCCAAGACACAAAACAAGATAATGAGAAGAAGGGGTAGCAACACGAAACTCATCCTGCTAACGGAAAAATACCGTGTGCTTCTTTACATATTACTAGCGCATATCTAAGTTCTTCTGTTTCATAGTTAAATTGACCTGCCACGCTAACCTGTTCTCCGGGAACTGCTGCATCATATATTGACGGGTTGCATGAAACAAGAAGAGAGTGCGCCCCATCCGCATCAGTTAAGTAAAAATAAGAATCATAAATCATATCAACGTAGCCTGTAACATTAATGTTTAACCCAACATATTTTATCGGATTTTTTGCAAGTTGTAAAAGAGGTATAGAAATGTTCTGCCATTTTTGTACAATCTTTACGAATCGTTCGTTGTTTACAATGATTTCCCAATCATCATTATATTTTTGTACTTCACCCGTTGCTTGGATTGTGTCACCATAATCTACTCTAATGCTTCCTTCGACGAACACACAGACTGATGCATTGCCGCCTGCAATAGTAATGATTTGGCTTCCGTAGGTGGTGTCTTGGTAATCGGTGACTGTCCCCTCAACAATAACTTGTTTATTCTCGTATTCTGGTATTTCGGTAAGCGAAATCAGAACAGGTTGCGAGAGCGCAGATATGAAATATAAAAACAATATGCCTGCTATGGAGAATAAGATGGAAAGATGCTTTAACTTCATTTTTCCTCAAATTAAAATATAAATATGGTTATTTAAATATTACCTATCACAGAAAAATTTATATGAGCCTCTTTCTTCTTTTGTCAGAGTCGACTGTTGTCTGGTGGGAGTATAATGAAGCAAAAAGAAGTTGTAATGAAAGTATCAGAAGCATTCCAACAGGATGTTGGCTATGGAAGAGCACGTATTGATCATCAATCACGAATGGAACTTGATTTGTCTATTGGAGACGTTATAGATATCGAGGGGGCAAAAACAACTGCAGCTGTTGTTTGGAGGGCTCATCCGACAGATGAAGGAAAACACATTATCCGTATAGACAACTTGACCAGGAAAAACGCCGGTACTGGTTTAGGCGAACGTGTAAAAATCAGACGAGCTGAAGTCAAGGGTGCAAAAGAGGTGGGGTTGGCTCCACTTATTTCAAAAGGACAGCAGATTCAATTCGGTAGTGGAATTGAAACCCTTATCAAAAAAGGTCTTTTAAAGCGGCCTTTGACAAAAGGCGACAGTGTTATTATTCCAGGCATCGCGCTCTTTGGGAGTGCCCTCCCTTTTGTAATCATCAAAACAACACCGGATGGAATAGTTTCAATAAACGAAGACACGGTTGTTAGTGTTAGAGAAGAGGCAGCAAAAAGCGTAGAACCTGAGGGTCCAAGAGTTAGTTATGAAGATATTGGTGGGTTGCGTAATGAGATTCTCAAAGTTAGAGAAATGATAGAGCTTCCCCTAAAACACCCGGAGCTGTTTGATAGGCTTGGGATTGATCCGCCAAAAGGGGTTTTATTGCACGGGCCGCCGGGAACAGGGAAAACCCTTATTGCAAAGGCGGTTGCAAACGAATCGGGTGCAAATTTTTATACTATCAATGGCCCAGAAATTATGAGCAAGTTCTATGGCCAGAGTGAAGAAAATTTAAGAAAAATATTCGAAGACGCTGAAAAAAATGCACCGTCAATCGTCTTCATCGATGAAATTGATGCAATAGCACCGAAACGCAGTGAGGTTCATGGAGAGGTAGAACGAAGGGTTGTATCTCAGATGCTAACATTAATGGATGGATTGAAAGGCAGAGGGAAATTAATTGTAATTGGTGCAACAAACATTCCTGATTCAATGGATCCGGCACTACGAAGACCGGGGCGTTTTGATAGGGAAATTAGAATAGATGCGCCAGACAGAGATGGAAGAAAGGAAATTTTACAGATTCATACTCGAGGAATGCCAATGAGTAAAGATTGTGACTTGGATGCTCTTGCTGACATAACTTATGGATATGTTGGTGCCGATCTCGCAGCGCTTGCAAGGGAATCAGCCATGAGTGCATTACGCCGGTATTTACCAGACATAGACCTGGAAAAACCAATACCTGTTGGCATGCTCGAAAAAATGGAGGTTACTATGGACGATTTCAAAAATGCGCATAGGGGAATTGAGCCTTCAGCCATGCGAGAATTTTTGATTGAGGTCCCAAAGGTTTCGTGGGATGATGTTGGTGGGTTAGAAGATGTGAAGCAGAGATTAAAAGAAGCGATTGAGTGGCCGTTGACAAGACCAGAAGTATTCAAAAGGATGGGGGTTGAAGCACCCAGAGGAATTTTATTGTATGGCCCACCAGGGACTGGAAAAACTTTACTCGCAAAGGCTGTAGCTCATGAATCAAAAGCCAATTTTATCTCGATAAAGGGGCCAGAGGTAATGAGCAAGTGGGTTGGTGAATCAGAAAAAGCAGTAAGAGAGTTGTTTAAAAAAGCACGTCAAGTTGCTCCAACAATAGTATTTTTGGATGAACTTGACTCTATCGCCCCAACGAGAGGAAGAGACACCGGCACACACGTAACAGATAGTGTTGTAAACCAACTTCTCACAAGTATCGATGGAATGGAGAGTATGGAAGGCGTTGTTGTGATTGGAGCAACAAACAGACCGGACATAATAGATCCAAGTTTACTCAGGCCAGGAAGGTTTGATAGACTTGTGTTGACTCATGCCCCAGAAAAAAAAGCAAGACATGAAATATTTAAAATTCATACAAAAGGAATGCCACTTGATAAAGATGTTAACCTTGCAGATCTCGCAGAAAGTACCGAAAACTATTCTGGCGCGGACATCGAAGCTTTGTGCCGAGAGGCGGCGATGATCGCAATTAGAAAAAACGAAAACGCCAAAAAAGTAGAAAAAATACAGTTCAAAGAAGCGTTGCAAGCCGTTCGCCCTTCAATAACAAAAGATATTGTAAAATTCTATGACAAAATATCTGAAGGCCTTGGTAGCGGCATAGCCAAAAAGGATAAAAGCGAAAAGGATATTCAATATATGTAACCGAATAAAATAAAAAGGAGGGAAAAATAATGAAGATTCTCGAAAACGAAATAAGAGGAAAAACTGTAATGAGCGAAGAGGGACTGTATTTGGGTATTTTAAGGAACACAACCGTTGATGGGAAAACCGGTGAGCTAGTATCTATTCTTGTCGAACCCTCGGATGATGTAGACCCAAGACTATACCATTTGGACGACCAAGGGCACCTCATGTTTCCGTTCAATTCAATTAAATCAGTAAAAGATGTTGTCATTCTAGGTAGTTAAACATCGAATGATTGCTTTCTTTTAACTCATCCACTCCACTACTCTTTTGAAGATTTCTAAATAAAACTGCAAGAGGGACCCCTTTATTTCGTTTGGAACTTATAATTGTGAGTATGGTTGCTTTAGTAGATTTAAAAGACGTGAGTATAGCCAGATAGTTATGAAATTTGAAGTATTTTAATACTTCCATTTTTAAAAATATAAATATAAAAAAATTATAAGATTAAACCCCCAGGCCCTCTCTTTTCCACAAGAAATGAAGGCCTTTCCCCTTGTCTTTTTTGACAGGAGAAATCAAGGAGAAAATCTATGCATAACTTTTTAATATGTCGTAGTTGATTACCAAGGTTCCGGGAGGAACAGTTTACGAGCAGAAATACAGTAAAAAGTGATATTTTTGGGCAGTTATTAAAGACAGAAAGCTTGTTTGTAAACCGAGAGGCAATGCGCCCAACATATATGCCCGAAATACTCCCACACCGGGGGGAGCAAATAAATAATCTTGCATCAGTCTTGGTTCCTGCTTTAAGGGGAGAAACACCATCAAACGTTTTTATTTACGGAAAAACTGGTACAGGAAAAACGGCAGTCACGAAATTTGTTGGCAAGGAACTACTCAAAAAAGGAGAGGAAACAGGAAAACCCGTTAATTTCGTCTATATCAACTGCGAGATTGTTGACACACAATACCGTCTTCTGCAAAACATAACTAATCATTTTATTAGCGAATGGTCCGAGCGTATACCTTTTACTGGGTGGCCAACAGATGAAGTATACGCAAAACTTAGACAGATGATTGACAAGGTTGGGGGAGTTACAGTTATTATCCTTGACGAGGTCGACAAACTCAAGGGCGATGAAGCGCTTTACACGCTCTCTCGGATTAACACCAATCTCAAAAATGCAAAAGTCTCTATTGTCGGTATTTCAAACGATCTTAAATTTACAGAGTTCTTGGATCCACGAGTAAAGTCAAGCCTGGGCGAAGAAAATATGATTTTTCCGCCCTATGACGCAGGAGAATTACAAGATATTTTAAAACAACGCATTGGCTTGTCGTTGAAGGAGCAAATCATTGACGACGATGTCGTTCCCTTGTGTTCGGCGCTTGCAGCACAGGAACACGGGGACGCCCGAAGAGCATTGGATCTTTTGAGAGTATCTGCAGAGCTTGCAGAACGAGAAGGAGCACTAAAAATAACAAAAAAATATGTAAAACTCGCACAAAACAAGATAGAAATAGACCGAATACTGGAAGTAGTAAGAACGCTTCCTACACAATCCAAACTTATTCTAATGGCCATTCTGTTGCAACACCGGCACAACACCAAATCAGGCATCGCAGGTGCCATAATTACAGGAGAGGTATATGAAATTTACAAGGAACTATGCAAAAAAACAAGAATGGATTCATTAACTCAAAGAAGGGTGGCAGACCTCATTTCAGAACTTGACATGTTGGGCATCATTACTGCGCGTGTTATCTCGAAAGGACGTTATGGAAGGACTAGGGAAATCAAGATGTCGTCCTCTACAGAAGACATCATGACTATTTTTGAGGAAGACGACGTATTCAAAGAACTGGCCAACTATAAAATTCGGGGGCAAACTCGGTTGATATAATTCTTTAAAACAAAAAAAGAAAAAAAGATTTTAGTTGATAGTGTGTTTTATTTGCTTATTGTTTTGGTCAACACTTGCAATAGTTGGTTAAATTGTAAATTGATTTGTTGGCCTGAGAGTTGTGATTGCTGCTGTTGTTGCAATGGATTACTATGTTGACTTTGTTGTTGACTACTTTGCTGGTTGTTTAAAGGTGTTTTAAGATAAACAGGTATAATGCAGTAGTCAGTAGGATCATCAGTATTGGTTACGTTTAATTGCCCAGTAAACTCTGTATTTGGATTATCTGGCGCGACAACTTCAACTGCAACTGTTACAACATTTCCAGGTAACAAACCTGTTCCACCATCAGGTGTAAAAGTCCAAGTACCCCAATCAGGATATGATCCGATCGACCAGTTAAGAAGTGAACCTTCTCCACCGGTATTTTCAACATAAAACTCACCTGTTACTATTGCACCCGGGTCTATATCTGTCCAACTAAGTGAACCACTACAATCTAAATCAGGTCTTGGTTCAGCAGGAGGTTTGGCAAACACATAAGCCGACCCTTCATCATAATTGCCATCCTGTGTTGCTCCAATAAGTGCATAATCCCCATTGATAGAAACAGACCACCCAAACCAGTCCCCAGTTACACCATCTGATGCAATTAGTTTCTGTTTTTCATCCCAATTTTCTACCGTACGTTTGTAAATATATGCTGA
>CAZYFW010000069.1:0-7511 GCA_964646685.1 uncultured Thermoplasmatales archaeon | reverse complement strand
ACGATTAATCTTTGTTTTTGTCCTACGATACGAATGCTTAATTTTAATAGAAATATTAAAAATAAAAGTATTATAATTGCAATAGTAATTGTTATATTCATTTTCTCCCTCAAACTATCAAGAGATAGTTACTCTTTTTTCTTGCTTAGATAAGATAGGATACATATAGAAACAATTGAAATGATTACTAAACCAGCTCCTAATAATGTTACATATCTGCCAGAAAATTCACTTCCCAACATTAATCCTAGTCCGATACCACCGATGATACCTACGGACAATCCTGTTTTCTCCATACTTTTTACTCCCAAATTGCAATCTCAAAACAAGTATTGGTTTATAAGATTAATTTAAAATTTATTGATGTATCTCAGTTATACATTCTATTTGTTGAATATTAAAAGTGTTATAATTATCATATCTGGAAAATCGAACAGCTATAACAGTCTCATTTTTAGGAACGCCAAAAGAGACATTTTTGGTAAAGGAATCTCCACTGGGAATTGTTATTGATGTATTATATTGCATATTAAAAAGTTCTTCGGGGAAATATCTTGAATACCATTGATTGGCATGTGGGTTATAAACTTGTACATAAAATTTGCCCCATATTTCTTCTCTCAGACCATTGGTGACTGTAGCATTAACGTAAAATAAACCATCTTCCCTTCTACCGTAATCATTAACAGTAATTTCAAGTATTCCTGTATCGATTAAATTCCAAAAGGCGAAAAATCCTAAACAACTTACAATTATTATTACTAATATTATTTTTGTCGTGATTTTCATTCTAGCCTCAATCTCAAAACAAGTATTGGTTTATAATGTTATTTTCCTTATTGCTTTTTTGTGCAAACTATATCTCCACCAGCCATATGAACAGTTAGAGTATTATCGTCATCGGAAAATGAAAAATCCTGACTAGATGAATCGCCATTATCATAACTATAAATCAACTTACCGTTTCCCACAGACCAATTACATATCCAACCTGATGTTGATGTATAATAACTTCCATTTGAGGCAAATACGACTTCTGCTCCAATCTGATTTTCCCACGTTCCAACAAACCTATCTTCGTCCTCTTCAACGAGTTCTTCAGATACGCCACCAAGAAACATTGCAAATCTTCCAAAATCTACAACAAACAACCAAGTTCCTAAAATTAAAACAACAAATAATATGACACCTGCAACCAACAGCGTTTTACTCATTTTTTATACTCCTTTAATTCACCAAGCGTTTTTTTCCAATCTAAAACTTCCCTACATTTACCACAGTAGCCGTTATACATTTCATATTCAAGCTTATGCATCTTAATTCCGCAGTATTTGCACTTGTATTTTTCTTTCAACTTTTCACTCATGCTATCTACCACATCTTATAGTTCTCCAGAAGGTATAACCAAATACACATACTCCAACAGCGATAAGAACCAATCCAATGATAAAAATCGGTGATGAGAATAAAGAAATGCTTTCAACATTCTTTGGAGTAAGAAAAATATAGCCAATACTAAACAGCAAAAATCCTAGGAGTATTAGCCCAGTTGGAATTGACGTGGGGCAAGTAGTTTTACATTCTTTCATTTCACTATCATAACCTTCAATATTAAAACAACTATCCTTTTAAAAATAATGCTTATTAAACTACTTTTTTTACCTTCGGCTTTATTGCAATTATTGTTTCTATACTCAGACATCCCAATCCTTGTGAAGATTCGATTGTTATAAATCCGGAATCATGATCGATCTCTTTAACTATGCCAGTAACAACATAAGATTTTTCATCGCCTGGCTCTCTCGTAACAATTTTACAGTATTTTCCAACCAATCGATCCACACATTTTCCTTTCATGTTCATCCCTTAAAATACACCCAGAGGGGAGCAATGGTAGACACCAAATATCTCCATTGTCCTCACCAAGCATGATATTCTTTGTCACTGATTGCATATAAACCTATTGTGTTAAAATGTCAAAACAGCGAAATTGCAGCTTTAAAAACGAAGATAGATTTCATGGAAAAAAAGCGTGGTGAAATCCTTTGCATATCCGCTTGACGTAACTTTTTGTAAATGTCAACTTTGTAAGGACTGATTATGCCATTCGGGCGAGTTCACTAATTCTGTTTTTGACGACGAAGATTTCCATGACGGTTTTCAGCTCGTTCAATTCTTGTTGAGATCGGACTTCACTAACAATTTTCATTTTTCACCACCTTTTTCCTATGTTATACTCTGTATTTTATAGTATTTATATTTATCGTGTAAAACTATCAAAATTGTAAATATGTCAATAAGGGGAAAAACCATATATAAAACATGCTTATTTCTGAAAGGATTAGTATTATGGACGTAAAAACCTACAATTATGTAGCCATTGAGAAGAAATGGCAGGAACAATGGTTTTCACAAAAGATTTACGAGGCTCAAAAAGAGCAGAAAAAAAAGTTTTTTATTCACTTTGCTTACCCTGGCGTTTCTGGTTATCTGCACGTTGGTCATATGAGGGGATTTACATACTGCGACATTATTGCCAGACATAAGCGAATGGTGGGACATGATGTCTTATTTCCAGCTGGATTTCATGCTTCAGGCATCCCGTCAGTTGGATTTGCAAAAAAAGTTGAACGAAAAGATTCGCATACTTTGAATATGCTCAAAGAGTATGGTTGCAGTAGTGATCAAATTAAGAAACTATCAGATCCACAAGAGGTCGTCAAGTATTTCGGCGAAGTCTATGTTGAAGATTACTGGAAAAAATTTGGCTTTCTGATTGATTATTCAAGAACCATGAGCACAATTTCTAAAGGATACAATAAGTTCATTGAATGGCAATTTTACAAACTTAAAGAAAAAGATTTGTTGATTCAGAAACCACATTTTGCACCATTCTGCCCTAATTGCGGTCCAGTTGCAGTTGATAAATCAGAAACTGATATTTCAAAAGGCGGTGCTTCTGAAATTCTTGAATTTACAGCAATTAAATTCAAAATGCCTGATGGGTCGATCCTCCCTGCAGCAACTTTGCGCCCAGAAACTATCTTCGGCGTTACAAATATGTGGGTTAACCCTGAAGTGACCTACAAAAAAGCAAAGATAAATGATGAAACGTGGATTTGTTCAAAGGAATGTATCGACAAGCTGGTTCATCAGATAGGTAATGTTAAGATGCTTGATGAAACAATTCTCGGTAAAGATATGATTGGCAAAACCTGTAAGATTCCTATGGTAGACCGAGAGGTTTCTATTCTTGCTGGTCCTTTTGCCGATCCCGGAGTAGCTACTGGTATTGTCATGTCAGTCCCCGCTCATGCACCTTATGATTGGATAGCATTGGTTGAATCTGGAGAACAGATCGAACCAATATCCTTGATTGACGCTAAAGGATTTGGTACCAATCCTGCCAAAGAAGTTTGCGATGAACTAGGCATCAAACATCAAACAGAAACTGAAAAGTTAGATCAGGCAACTGAGACGGTTTACAAAAAGGAATTTCATACGGGATATCTTAATGAAAACTGTGGCCAATACGCCGGCATCAGAGTATCCAACATCAAAGACACTGTAAAGAATGATCTCATCGAACAAGGTGACGCTATTGTCATGAGGGAATTTTCTGAAGAGGTTATTTGTCGATGTGGAGAGCATGTGGTTATCAAACAGATTCCAGATCAGTGGTTTATCAAATATAGTGATCCGGGACTTACTGAAGGCTCCAAAGAGCAAGTATCTAAGATGAATATATATCCTCAGGACTACAAAGATGAAATGCCAGGGATTTTGGATTGGTTTGATGATCGTGCTTGTATTAGAAAAGGATCTTGGCTCGGAACTGAATTTCCATTCAAAAAAGGTTGGATTATTGAACCCATATCGGATTCAACGTTGTACCCCGCTTATTATATTGTATCTAAATATGTTAATGAAAAAAAGATAAAATCAGAAGAAATGACTGAGGAATTCTTTGATTATATCTTCCTTGGTAAAGGAAAAGCGAAAGACAAGATCTGGGACAACATCAAAAGCGATGTTGATTATTGGTATCCTGTTGATATCAACCTTGGAGGAAAAGAGCATAAAACTGTGCATTTCCCGGTATTCTTGATGAATCATGTTGCTGTAATGCCAGAGGATAAGCGACCTAAAGGCATATTTGTTCATTGGTGGGTCACACAGAAAGGCAAAGAAAAAATCAGTAAATCAAAGGGTGGTGCAGAACATATTGCTGAAGCTGCAAAGATCTATGGCGTTGATGCAATGCGGTTGTATTATGTGCATGTGGGTTCACCGTTCGTTGATATTGAATGGGATGCTGAGGCAGTACTAAAATACAAAAAGCGAGTTGCCAACATCTGGAAATTAATACAACAAATTTCAAACAAAAAAGGAGGAGAGAATAAAAATCTTGATAATTGGTTGCTAAGTACAATAAATCGTAGAATACAGAACATTACAAACGCCTTTGAATCCTATGATTTGCGGATTGTTTCAAATGAAATCTTCTTTGAGTGTCATAAAGATATTCAATGGTATTTGAGAAGAGGCGGGGGTAACAAAAAACTACTTGATCGTTTTGTAAAAACATGGATAGCGCTTATGACGCCAATTACACCTCATCTTTCAGAGGAACTGTGGCATCTAAAAGAAGATACATTTGTGTCTACAGCACCGTATCCAAAGGTAAATCTTAAAGAGATATCTGAAGAGGATGAAGTGGGCGAGTATCTGTTATCTAAAGTCATTGATGATGTTAGTGAAATCCTTAAAGTAACCAAAATGACGCCTAAGAAAATCCATATTTACACATCTCCTGATTGGAAGCGCGATACGTTTAGAAAGTCAATAGAACTTGATGCTGAACACAAGTTTAACGTTGGTTTGATGATGAAGGATCTAATGGCAGATCCAAAGATGAAGCCTTTGGCAAAACAGATGTCTCAATTTGTTGGTAAGCTTGCTGGTGAAATCAAAAAATTGAGTGAGACGGACAAAAAACGGTACCTGACAAATCTTGATGAGAAGAAATACCTGGAAAATGCCAAAGAATACCTAAAGGATGTTTTCTCCTGTGAAATTATTGTATCTAGCAGCGATGACAAAGATTTGTATGATCCCGCTAATAAGGTACGATATGCAGTGCCACTACGGCCTGCAATTTATGTGGAGTGATCAATATCACCACGGCTGAAGAAACTTGGGACGCAATTGCTCATAGTTTTGATGCAACTAGGCGTAAACCATGGCAGCAATGTCTTGATTTTATCGATAGTTTACCAAAAACAGCAGTTGTTGCTGACATTGGGTGTGGGAATGGTCGACATTTGATACCGTGTGCCCAACAATGTCAAAAAGCTATAGGTATTGACATATCAAGTAACCTATTATCTATAGTTAAGAAAAAACTCAAAGATCTTAACATTAAAAATACAACTCTTTATCACGCAAATGTTATCCAGTTACCTTTGGACGACGAATCTGTTGATGCCGTGTTGTACATTGCATCTTTACATAATGTAGAGAGATGGGGCAATCGTATTCAATCACTTAAAGAAGTAAATCGTATCTTGCAGAAAGATGGAACGGCATTGATTAGTGTTTGGTCTAGATGGCAGGATAAGTTTAGACGGCAATTTTTTAAAAAATGGTTTACCCAAATTGGAAAAAGCGAATTTGGAGATATTGACATCTATTGGAGACAGCATGGTCTTGACATTCCTCGATTCTATCATCTATATAGTAAAAGAGAACTTCAAAATGATTTAAAACAAGCTGGTTTTGAAAGCATAAAAATTGAGGGAGTGAAGTATTTTTCTAAAAAATATTATGATAACTATTTTGCCATAGCGAAAAAGAAAGGTTGTTAGTTTTTGCTGTTATCATTCTATCTTTTTAGCTTTCAATGCCCTATAAAGAAAGTATGCTAGTCCGCCATACAATACGACGGACCCAAATATGAGCATTGCTATTGCCGATAACGGTAGGCTCATAATGCCTTGTCTCCTTTAATTTTCATAAATACGAAAGAAAGAACAAATGCGACTACTGCTAAGCTCACTCCCCCAAGCAATAGAGCAAATGTTGAGTATCCTCCATATCTCTCTGTGGCATTCTCGGTAATTACCATTATGAATAATCCGATGAGGACGATGGGATTTACAACTTTTATCAGTATATCCCACCATCTTCCGATTTTGATCTCTGATATATCATTTGCATGCTTCCGTAATTTATGTAGGTGAAATGCATACCCAACTACAAGACACTCAAACAGAGCGACAAGAGCAAAGCCGAAATTAGCCAAGAAATAATCTGATATATCTAACCAGTGCAGCCCGCTTCCTGTCGTATAAATTAGACCTGCTAAAAAACCAATGATGCAGATTACTCCTGTAGCTTTCTCTTTTGATATTCTCCATTTATCGTTAATTCCTACAGGTAGCGGTTCAACCATTGAGAATATAGAGTCTATACCAAAGGTTAACAAAGCAACAAAGAACATGATGCCAAAGAGGGATGCAGCAAAAGGTAGTAACGATACAGCTGTGGGGTAGGTAATAAATGCAAGTTCTGGTCCAACTGTTATTACTTCCTCTACACCGACTCCTGTAGAAAATGCGAGATAACCAAGTACGCTGAAAACTGCAAATCCAGCAAAGAAACTTATCCCGGCATCTACAAGACTGGTTATAATAGCATTATTTGTGATATCTGATTTCTTTGGTAAAAAGCTTGCATATGTTATCATAATCCCGCCTGCAAGACTAAGCGACCACAACACCTGCGAATATGCGACTAGCCAAATTCTTGCATTCCATAACTTAGAAAAATCAGGTGTAAGATAATAACTTATACCTTCCATTGCACCAGGAAGGGTCAATCCCCTGATAGCCAATATGGCCAATAAGATCATGGGAAGGGGAACGGTAATCATGACAACTTTTCCTATGTTTTTTACGCCTTTACGTAGGATTAGATATATCATCAGCCATATGGCAATTAGACCAATGACTACAGGGAGTCTTATTCCACCCAATACCTCTGGTTTTGCCGTTAAGGCGAGGAAATTCTCTATGAAAAATCCCTCTGCATTTGACCCCCATCTGAGATCTAAGGAATAGATCATATAATCAAAGCACCATGCCATGATGACGGCGTAATAACATACTGTAATGAACTCAACCAAGAGAGGCCACCACCCT
Organism: uncultured Thermoplasmatales archaeon; assembly: GCA_964646685.1. Taxonomy (GTDB): domain Archaea; phylum Thermoplasmatota; class E2; order DHVEG-1; family DHVEG-1; genus CAZYFW01. The sequence goes on along the minus strand of CAZYFW010000069.1, from coordinate 309 downwards.
AGCCATTCCCATTTTTTGCCAATTTTTGCAAATGCCTTCGGTGCTGAGCCTCTAGCCCAATGCCCAAGAGTAAATTCCAATATCATCAAAGGTATGCCGCAAGTAAATAACGCTATAAAGAAAGGAATGAAGAAGGCTCCCCCTCCATTTTCATAGCACATGTAAGGGAAACGCCATACGTTACCGAGGCCTACAGCTGAACCAACTGTTGCCATGATAAAGGCAAATCTTGAATTTCAGTGTTCTCTTTTTTCTAGAGTGAAATAGGGGTTCCACCCCTATAACCCCGTTCCGCCTTCGCTTCCTCGG
>CAZYFW010000068.1:0-7618 GCA_964646685.1 uncultured Thermoplasmatales archaeon | reverse complement strand
TCAAGGGCTACCGGCCACATGAAGCCCCGCCATTTATGGCGGGGAGAATGTCACAAGGTTCTTAAAACTGTTGCTGATTCGTTGCTAGGCTAGTTATTGTAAAAAACAATGTGGTTATACAGCAAATTTTTCCATATTTAAAGGTGTCTTATTCTCATTTTGGCATTCTGTCACATTAGGTTTATATACTATTAGTGATAAATTATATCATGTCACTATGTGACAATAAGGATGGTGATAAGAAATATGGAAATAATAACTGGAGCAACTGCAGCAGCGGCTGTATTTTCTTGGTTGTGGTTGAGGAGCTCCCTCTAAATATTTTGATTTTTAAAATTAGATTCCCATCTGCAATTTATTAATTTACAAATCGCTGTTTATTCATAAGATAAATATTTAAATAACCTTTTTATTGAATATTTTAGGATATGGAGATGCGCAAAAGTCGTAATAATATTTTACTGATTTCAATGCCTTTTGCTGGAACCGCAATCCCTTCAATCCAACTGCCATTGTTGGAGGGTTATTTAAAAGAACGTGATGTTGAAATTACTACAAAACATCTTTATTTGAAATCAGCTGAGTTTTACGGTCTCAATAATTATAATTTTTTGATTTATTCTCCCAATGAATCCTATACTGCTCAAATGGTATTTTCAAAATATGTTTTTCCGGAACATTGGAAAAAAAATGAAGATAAATTTAGAGAATATTTTCAAGATATGTCAAAGGATTTTGATTTTGATACATATGTTAGATTAACAGATAATTTTTATGATTGGGTAATCGAAAAAGTTAATTGGAGAGATTACGACATTATTGGATTTACTTTGAATTATGGACAATTTCTGCCTTCATTGGCAATCGCCAAGAAGATTAAAGAACTGTCTTCTGAAAAAATAATTATTTTTGGTGGTAGTAGAAATATTGATGAAATTGGAATTAACGTGCTGAAGACATTTAGTTATGTTGACTTTATTTGTTCTGGTGATGGTGAAGAACCGCTATTTCAATTAGCTTCAAATTATAATAATTATAAAAATATCCCAAATCTCATATATCGTGATCAAGATAGAGTTGTAAGGAACGAATCCGAGTATTATGCTGATTTAAATGAATTGCCTTTTCTTTCATTTGATTCTTTTTATGAAGAGCTTGCATCCTCTTCTGACGAGATTAAACAATATTTTAATTCATATGGACGACTGCCTGTTGAGATTTCACGTGGTTGCTGGTGGAACAAATGTAGCTTTTGTAGTCAAAGAGTTCAACACAAGAGATACCAAGAAAAGGATATTAATAGGTTAATCGAAGAAATAAAACTTTTATCAGATAAGTATAAACTGTTAGATTTTCAAATAATTGGTGATACACTTCCTAAAAATGATTACAAAACACTTCTTAAAGAGATCATACTACTAGGTAGAGATTTTACTTTTTTTGTAGAAGCACGGGCAGGTAGACTCCAAAGCGAAGACTATAAGCTATTGAGTAAAGCTGGTTTTGATATAATACAAACAGGAATTGAAACATTTAGTCAAAATTACATTAAAAAGATGAACAAAGGTTCAAGAGTAATTGATAATATTGCCACTCTTAAGTTTTGTAAAGAAAATCATATAAATAACAGATACAACCTTATTATAAATTATCCAAACGAGGAGATTATTGATTTTGAAGAAACCAGAAAAAATATTCGATTAATTAAACAGTATCTTGAACCACCCCAAATTAGTTACCTCATAGTAGAATATGGCAGTTATATCTATAACAACCCTCAAGAGTTTAACATTGAAAAATTAGAATATACAAATATTGACAAAATAATGTTTCCTGAGGAAGTTTTAGAACGAGGTATCAGCTGTATTTATAGGTTTAAAAGAAAAAATGATTTAGGTTTTAACGACTGGGAAAAATTAATTGGAGATTGGAAAACTAAATACGATGCATTAGAAATTGAAGGTTTAAAAAGAAAAACTGTTATTGACAAGCATATCTTTTTCTTTGTAGATGGTGAAGAATTCGTCAAGATATATGATAAAAGAAATGGCGAAAATGTTCAAATTTATGTGTTAGACAAAATTGAAAGAGATGTTTTTCTCTCCTGCATTGATGTTGTATCTTTTGAGGAATTACAAAAAAGATTTCCCCTAATGTCTGAATCTGACCTCAAAACTATATTAAATTCTTTTGAGGAATATGGCATTGTTTTCAGGGAAGATAATTATTACTTAAGCCTGCCTTTATGTTATAGTCAAAAAATTTTGCAAATCAATGAACAAAAAGAAGATTCTATCAGTGCAATTTAAATTATTAATTTTTTATCAGTCATTTAATATAATTCTGGAAGCGAACGTAATCTATAATAAATTTTTGAGATCCAAAAATCTTTTTTGCGTACAACACTCGGGAATTTTGAGTTTATATCTTCTAAAATGCCATTTAAATGATTAATACTTTTTATCATAATCTCAAATTGAATATCACACCACCCAATAGAATCGATAAAATATTCAACGAAAGGATTATATTTTAAATAATTTATAATTTGCTTTTTCTTTGTATGATCTTTTAGATAGATATCAATTGCCGCAGTTTGAAAACCTAATTTTTCGATATCGATTCCTACTCTAAATGCTAGAACAACACCTTCTTTGACTAAATTTTTTATTCGATATGCAATTGTTTGCGAGGAACAATTAAGTTTTTCTGCTAGTTCAATTATTGGCATTCGAGCATTTACTGTTAGTATATCTAACAATTTATAATCAATTTTGTCGATTTCTATTGTTTTTCCACCGCTAATCAATTCAAAATATTTCCTATCGGTTTCTTTATAATCCTCGTGTAATAAATATGTTTTTTTGAAAGCAGTTCCACCTGTTAAAACTGATACAGAGTGTTCTGAAAAATAGTTGCCATATTTATCTAAGGTGGTATTCCAGTATTGTTGAAACTCAAGACTGTCTTTTACCCATACCATGACATCTAGATCTATCGGCCCTGTTACGGTCATAACGGCCCATGCGTTTTTACAGTCTGAAAAATATTGAATTATTTCGTTTTTTACATCGCTGCCAATATCTTGGAAGTTGATATAAATTCGATAGACATTATAACCAAACTTAAAGGTATTAATCTCGGTCCAAAAGTTTTTAATTATTCCTTGATCCATCATCCTTTTTATTCTATACGATACTACATCTCTTTTTAAACCGACTTTTTTCCCTATTTGCATATTTGACTGTCTACAGTTTAGATCCAACTCATATAGTATTTTTCTGTCTTTCAAATCTATTTTTACCATTTTTCCTACAAAAGTAAATAAAATACAACTATTTTAGCATTTTGTAGGAATTTCTTGTTATGGGGCTTTATGTTAAGATTCAACATTAATTGAATTGGGGTAAACGAAATGAAAGTAATGAACGAAACGAACGGGCTAAATATTGGAGTCGAACCAAACACCCGTATATCCACCTGCATATCTAGGTGCGAAAAAGGTATAAGTCCTATTAGGAAGATGAAATCCCGAATGCAATTTAATGGATCAGAAAAAACATTAGATGATTCCATATCAATTAGAAATGCCTTTACAGCTAGAGAGATTAATCTAGAAAAGAAATTGAGCCCTAACGGTAATAAATTTGACTCTTCAAGGATGTTTAAAAACATTGAAGAGTTTCATCCATATGATTATCTAAAATTGGTTGAATCCCACATACCAAAAAAATTATTGTCTCAAAAGAATTATTCAGAGATAAAAAGTGTTGCAAACTACTTTAAAAACAATTTAACAAGTTTCTTTGGATTTGAATCAAAGTTAGGAGATTTAACCCCTGAATCAGATTACATGTTCGCAATATCCTCAAAAAAAGGAGAAAGAGAATCAATAAAAAAATATCTACAAAGTAAAAACATACCAAAGGAATTCAAGGAAAAACAAGAATGGCAACGTGTCAGTAAACTAGTAAAATATTGGGGAGAAAAAGAATCTGAAATATATGAAAAAATCCTTGGACTTTGGTTTGAATTTGACATAATTGATTCAACTAATAAAACACCAATCCCAAGCATTTTCCTACACACAGTCTCAATTAAAAACAAAGACATACAAAATATTAACTGGCTAACAGAAAAAACATTACCCGCTCTAATGGGACAGAACATCCCAGAAAAACTTGAAAAAAATCTATTAAATTGCATCAAAAATTTACCAGAAAAAGCATCATTATTTAACATTGGAATCATGCTATCAAGACCAACTTATGGCATAAGAGTCGTTGTAAAAAGACTGCAACCAAATAAAATAATACCATATCTTGAAAAACTTGGTTGGAAAGATAAAAACGACCAATTAAAAAACCTAATTAGCGAACTAGAAAATGAGGCAACACGTCTGGTACTCAGTTTTGACATCCTACAAGATGGTGTTGGACCAAAGATCGGTATAGAATGCGGCTTTTATCCTAAAAAACACGATGAATACGCGCCTGAATCACGTTGGAAAAATCTCTTAGAATACCTAGTTGAAAAAGGATTATGTCTAGATCACAAAAAAGATGCTCTACTAAATTTTATCTCAGGAATGGAAACAGAAATATCAACTTTAACTAATGGAAATGAACCACTTTTAATATCAACAAAAATCGATGATCCAGAATATAAAAACACACTTGTAAGACAAATAGGCCACATTAAAATAGTTTATTACCCAGATAAACCCCTTGAAGCAAAGGCATATTATGGAGCTAGATTATTTGGTATAGAAGAACAAGAAATAACAAGAATGACACAATAAAAACCATATTACAAGGGGATTATGTAAAATGAAATTTGCAACAATTGGGCATTTAGACCATAAAAAAAGATTAAAACAAATCCCTCCAGATTGGATAAAAAAAGATCTTATAATCTCCCCAAAAATTGATTTTCAAAAAACGGAGGGATATTTTCTAGCATTAAAATTAACCGCAGAACAGATGATCAACTTACCATTAGAAAAAGTAAGACAAAAAATTTTAGAAACAGCTTTACACGCACAGAACGAACTCGATGTAGAATTAATACAACTAGGTGCATTTAATACATCAGTTACCAGTGGAGGAGTATGGCTAACTAAACAAACCCAATATAAAGGATTTGTAAACCATGGAGACAGCTACACCGCCTCGATTACATGCCAAAATATCATAAAAATTCTTAAAAAAAAGCAAATTGAATCAGAAAAAACAAAAATAGCAATAATCGGCGCATATGGAATTATAGGTGAAACAGCTTCAAAAGTGTTAGTACCAAAATTCTCCGAAGCAATTCTAATAGGAAGAAGAAAAGAAAAATTAAAAGAATTAGAAGAAAAAATATCTGGAAAATTTACAACAACAACCAATCTGGAGGAAACTAAAAAAGCAGATGTAATTCTTACAGCAACAAACCATCCAACTGCACTTCTAAAAACAGAACATCTAAAAGAAAAAGCAATTGTATTAGACGTGGCCCAACCACCAAATCTCTCATTAAGCCTTTGTAAAACCAGGCCAGATGTAACACGTATAGATGGAGGATATGTAGATATACCTGAAAAATATCAAATTCAAATTCCAGGTATGCCAAAAGGAAAACTATTTGCCTGCATAGTAGAAGTAATAATGCAAGCAATGGAAAACGAAAAACAAAATCATGTTGGAACAATTGATCTAAATCATCTTAAAAAAACAGAAATGTGGGCAGAAAAATATAACTTCAAATTAAAAGAATTAACTAATTTTGGTCAACCAATCATAACATAGGCTATCAACTACCAAAAATCGCATCATTATAAGACATATTAGCATAGGTATAATCTGTCTTTGGAGAATAAGAGCCCTCTCCTGCACAAAAAAACATCAAAAAAGGTTTTTCCTTGAAATAATCCAACATTTTTTCATGAATAATATAAATTTCATTACCCATTGTTTGTAAAATTGTAGAACAAGTAGAAAACAAACCAAAATCAGGTTGCGAAAAAGAAGATGAATGTAAATTCTCTTCAATAGCTTGTATCAAATCCCTGCCAGAAATCGTAAGAATTTTAACCTCGCCTTTATCAATAACGCAAGGGGTTAAAATATAATCTTTTAAAATCGCAGGCATAACGACAGGTACTTCCCGTCCATGTCTTTTAAGAGAAATAGGATAATAGAGTATTCTATAATGCATTGTCTTCTCATTCAGAAAATTATCAGGCCAATCTAAAATTTTATACAATTCTGGTACAGCCAATTTATTATTTATCTTATAAATAATATGTTTATTTCGGCTAAGACTAGTAATATCAAATTTAACATCGGTCTCTTTCATTCCATGAGAAGTACCAACATGAATGCCCAAATCCATAGATAAACCAAGGCTAATAATAGAATTTGTATATACTTCCTCATTACAAAACTGATAGTTGACAATCCCTCGATTATCGTCGATAGATGTACCCATTACCATATCAAAATCAGGTAAATTTTTAATAACCTCCTCAAACACTTCATCTTCCCTACCTAATCCTTTTTGAAAAAGATATTGAGACACGCCAAAAGCTTGAGTTACAAATTTACTTATGAAACCCGAATCAACAAATTTTTTATACCCTTGGCCAGGTATTTTAATTAATTCAGGACCTGAAATAAGATTCAAAGAAAATCTGTTTTCAAATCTACTTTTCTTTAATTTCTTCTTAATCATGTCAGAGCATTTTTTCGCAGCGGTCTTAGGATTTCTTTTAGTGTTTTTTCCAATACCAACAGCCACATCCATATTTGAAGCAGAAACAGCTAACGCACTACAACCATGGGTGTAACAACCAATATTATTCATAAAACCTACAACAGTGCATCCAACAAGAGGAGTACCTTTTGGCAATACTTCCCACACGCCCTTTAAAAACTCATCAAAACCACCATATTTTTCATAATGAATAGTAGAAAAAAGCAGAAAAAAAATTGGAGGCGTATTTAACTTTTTAATTGTGTTTATAGCTACCTCCCTTCCTGCTTCTCGTGCATCCCATTTGCGACTCATACCAACAGATACTTCCAATTCTACCCAACCATTATTATTAAACAACTGCGAGTTTTTCTTTTTCCTTCTCATTCATAATAGCCAACATTTCACGCCGAGCATTCTCCATCTCTACCTCAATAAGACCTTTATTGGCCAATGCTGGAATAATTGTCACCAGCGCATTCTCAGTATCAGGAAATACATAAAATAAGACTTCATAATCTTGAAGACAAAACTCCATCTCAGCAAGACCTGCCTGGGAATACTCACGTATTACATTAAAAACATCATCCATAGCTCGATGTAAGATGTCCCATATCTGGTTAATCTCGGGTTTAAAACTATCATTACCATCACTAGGCATCACACTAATCATGTTCTGTCTAGCAACCATACAGGCAAGAATATCATCAAGTTTCAACAAATCATCTAATACTAAAGCAATAGGGTCATCCCTCATCCTATCCACAACTCCTTAACAGATATACTTTATAATTTATCGACTTAAAAGACTTTCCATCCACACCTGTTATTGTGTTATCCCGAAATTACTTTCTTCTGGAAAATAAAGTAGATGATTTAGTAT